>JBJTNN010000023.1:0-18575 GCA_046074125.1 Bacteroidota bacterium | reverse complement strand
GGGGTGGTGGGGGGGGGGGGGGTTGGGGGAGGTGGGGGGAAGGGGGGGGGGGGGGTGGGGGGGGAAAGGGGGGTTGGGTTTTCGCCCCCCCCCCCCCCGCGCCAACTTCTTTACCACCAAAACCGTCGACGCCATCAAAGCCATTCCCTATTTCATGGGACAAAATCACTGTCACGAAGTATTCGTCAACGGAGAACTATTTCAGTAAAACACGTCTAATTGAACTACATGGCTTCGCACCGACTTCTATTTCTACTTTTGGCCATGGTGAGTCGATGCGGAATGGTAAACCTCTCGGCCCAAAAGCTGGTTATCATTCACCAAGTGTTTTTGCATGGCAAGACGGTTCAACTCGATAGCTGGATGGCGGTGAATCCATCGGTGTCTGTAAAAATAACTACCCTCAAATGGTACCTGTCGGTGCAAGGCAAAACGGCGCAGTCCTACCTCATGGATTTGTCACAACCTGAATCGATGGCTCAATCTGTAAAGTTTCCCAAGGGCAGTCGGTTGTATTTTGGGGTCGATAGCCAAACCCAAGTGCTCGCCACCCGACCGGGCGCCTTGGATCCCATTCACGGTATGTATTGGACTTGGCAATCGGGGTATATCCAATGGAAGATGGAGGGTGTGATGAAAACCGACACAGCAGAAATTCCCATTCAATTGCATTTGGGAGGATTCCAAAACAACCTGCAAACCGGACAGATCTTGCCGCCATTGCCCAACATGGACAAGCCAGATTGTGCCTTAGTGATGAATTGGTTGTTAGACGATGTACTACTGTCTATCACTCCGCAAACCGCCCGTGTTATGTCGCCCAGTCGAACGGCCCAAGAATATGCCCAACGCATAGGAGATGGGGTGAAATATGGTCTCGCATATTCAGGAGGCGTAGATGATTGAGCCATGAAGCGATCGGTTTGGTTGTTTTCGATTTTCGTGTTGATGGGTTGTGGCATGTTTGCCATACAGCGGGGTGGGGGAGATCTGTCAGGGCCTGCACGAAGGGCCTCAAAGACCTATCAGCAATTGGAGGTTGAGGGTTGGCCGCAAACCGATTATTTGTTTGGCCAAAATCCATTCAGCGATGCGGGGATTGCTTTGGGACGTAAGTTGTTCTACGATGAAAATTTGTCGGCTGACGGCAAGGTGAGTTGTGGCAGCTGTCATAATTCATACACGGCATTTGCGCATGTGGACCACGAATTGAGTCACGGCGTCTACGACCGGGAGGGCCGGCGCAACGCGCCGGCCCTCTTTAACCTCGCTTGGAGCCAATCTTTCATGTGGGATGGTGCTATAACAAATCTCGACAATCAGAGTCTGTCGCCCATCGCATCGCACACTGAAATGGATGTGTCACTGCCCGCATTTTTACAAAGGGTACAGCGCGATTCAACCTATCAAACCTTGTTCCGGCAGGCGTTTCCAAGAGAAGCGATGTCTCTGCCCCGACTTATGCAGGCCATCGCCCAATTTGAGTTGACCTTCATCAGTCAGCAATCGCGCTATGATTCGATGCGCAGAGATCAAATCGCCTTTACTCAGCAAGAGCAAAAGGGGTATGAATTATACAAGCAATTTTGTTCCGATTGTCACAAAGAACCGCTTTTTAGGTCGGATGGGTTTGAATCGAATGGCTTGATTTCCAACGCCCAATTGCCAGACTGGGGCAGGGTTGAAATCACCCATAACCCCAGTGATAGCGGACTGTTTAGGGTGCCTTCGCTCAGAAATGTGGAGGTTACTTATCCCTACATGCACGATGGCAGATTTGCTACATTGTCGCAAGTATTAAAACATTACAGTCACAGGACACTTAAACCACAAGGGGTGTATCAACCGAAGGAGATTCTGTTGTCGCCAAATGATCGGGTAGACCTGCTTGCATTTTTACTCACCCTCACCGACCGTCAATTTTTACAAGTAAAAGAATTGCAAGATTTCCGTTCGGTTTACAAATAATTGTATTGTCCATTTAAACTTTTGACCATTTTTGTCGTCTAACCAACCTATGAAACGCATCATTATCGCCACAACCGTGTTGCTATTTGCCATCGAAGTCATGGCACAAACAGATCCAGGCATCACGCAATGGATTCAAAATACCACCAATGTCAAGGGTAGGCATTATGTGAAAGGGAGTTCAACCCCTGTGAGCGACAATGTACTGGCGAACGTGCAGAAAGTGCAATTTTCATCGGATTGGGTTTACGTGACCACCACGGGGATTCCGTCTTACATCACGGGGCCTTTTTTGGATGGCAACCCCAGCATCGCCCAGAATCAAAATGCCCTATTTAAAATTTCATTAAAGCCGGTGAAGAATTCGGGTACACCGACCGCCACAACGGGCGGAAACATTGGTATTTTCATCAACGGAGTGGCGTTGTTTGATTACCGCGATGGGGTGAGTTGGAGCAATGCTCAACAGGCATTAAAGGGCGGTCCATTGATGGGAACGGGCGACAATGTTTGGAACCGTGATGCGGTTGTGGCGGAAAAGGGGGGCTTTGATTGTGCGAAAGGGCACCCAGCGATGGGGAATTACCACCACCACCAAAATCCGTCGGCGTTCAATTTGGACAAGAAAACCATTTCTACGGTTTGTGATTTGTATGCAGCGGATGGGTTGTATGTAATCGATAGTACGAAACACTCTCCATTGATTGGTTTTACTTACGATGGATTTCCAATCTATGGGGCCTATGCCTATAAAAATGCAGATGGAACGGGCGGTATCGTACGGATGAAGAGCAGTTTCAAATTGCGGAATATCACAGTGAGGACGCACTATGCCGATGGCTCTGACGTGATTGATGGTCCGCCGGTTAACAGCACCTATCCTTTGGGGTTGTTTAGGGAGGATTATGAGTATGTGGCGGCGCCCGGGCAGCCGGATCAGTTGGACGAGCACAACGGTCGTTTTTGTGTAACTCCCGAGTATCCGAATGGCATTTATTGCTATTTTACCACGGTGGATGCCAATTGGAATTCCAGTTATCCATATGTTGTAGGTCCTACTTTTTACGGCGTGCGCACACAGGCAAAAGTGACGAGTATTGCTGAAACGGTAACTACTTATGTGCCATCGACGGCAGAATCGCGCATTGCGAAAATGCCTCAGTTTACGGCCTTGCCCAATCCGTCTTCAGAGGTGTTGGTGGTTCAAATGGCCAAGGCATTACAGCAAGATGTTCGCGTGGAATTGGTAGATATTCAAGGCAGGATTGTGGACGTACAATCGGTATTTGCTGGCAGCACAATGGCCTATTTTGATGTTCGGAAATTGTATGGCGGAACCTATTGGTTGCGCTATTTTTCCGCTGCCGGGACGTATACTGAGCCGGTGGTGATTCTGCGTGATTAAGGTTACTCTTTCACGATTTTTTGCGTGCCGATCACTTGCTGTTCTTGGTTCAATAGGATGGCGATGTAGGTAGCTGGGGCCAAGCCAGTGAGCGCGCCAACTTCGTTGGCGCAGGTTTTTAAGATTAACTGTCCTGCAGTATTTCTGATTTCAATCCAACGTACTTGGGAAGGAAACACCATGTTTCCGTCCGCGGTGGGATTGGGATAAAGTTGTCCAACATTTTCAGATGAAAAGTTTTTGGTTGTGGCCACGGCATTGGCGTTTCTCACCATCATGACATAAAATGTAGCAGATTTTACGTCATAGGTGGTTATGCCGTATTGGTTATCGAAATACCAGGCTTTGGTACTTTGGTTGGGCAATGTAGTAGATGACCAAAATTTGCCTTGGGGTAGCCCTGTAAAGGCGGTGGTGTTGACCGATGGTAGCACTCGTTTTTCATCGTTTAGGCTGTGCAATTCTTTGATATTCGGTAACCGCCAATCATTGTAACCCGCAGTGGTGTTGTATTCCGACAGCAAGATGGCATCCTCCCAAGTACTAGTGGCTGCGTTTGGGACTTGCACCCACATTAGGTCTGTGAGGTTGTCTGTAACAGTGCCGTTTTTATTGTCGATGAATCGCTCGGTGTAGGTCACAGGGTTGGTGGTGTAGCGCATGGCGCGGACGTGAAATTTTTTGGTGCCGCCTGCAGAAATGGTCTCGGATTTGGGGTGGTTCCCGATTCCGCCACCGGCATTGGTAACCCATACTTTGTTCGTGTCATTGGCCTGTAGGGAAGAAGTGTACCAATACTCTGCCCCGGTTTTGCTGAACAGTTTGATATCTACCGCTGGGTTGGGGTTTTGGTGATTGAGGATGGTGAAGGATTCATAGGGGTTTGGAAGGATCCAGTCGTTGAAGCCGCCCAAGGTAAGGGTGTCGCAGTACTTCTTTGCTTGTTGCCATGTCATTTCACCTCCATCCCCTTGTTGCCAAACAAAGGAAGTGACGGAGTCGTAGACCATGCCTTTGCCGTATAGGACTAGTTTGGGCGGGTTGATGCTATAGTCGTTGTCTTCTCCAAAGGTGTTGGTATAACTCAGGTTTTGTCCGGTATCCGGCAGTTTTTTGGCTGTGCGATAAATGGCTTGGCCCGAGAGTTTAGCGCCATAAATAGCGATGATCGATAGGAAAAGAAAACGGAAAGTATGGAATGGGTTGCGTTGAATCATGATAGGGACGTGAAGGTATTAGGGGATCATGAATTTTATGGTTTGGGGGAGGTCATTTTTTCCTTGTATGAGGAGAAAATAGGTGCCTGAAGGGTAGTTGTTGCAGTCGATGCTGTGTTGGGTGTCGAAACTTTGGAAGTTCAAACCAGATTGGTGATGCATTCGTTGTCCACGCGTGTTGTAGATGCTGACTTCCGCAAAAGTGATTTTACTGTTGGGCAGGATGACATGGAGATGATTTTGTACATCCAGAAACGCTGTGCTTTTGGGCGTGTTGATGGTTTTGTTGGCCACAGTGACTTTGCAGAGGGCTTGACCTTTGTAGTTGTTTGTGGTGGTCCCTGATGCGGTAATGAATTTGTAGGTGTAATCGCCGTTGGAGGTCCAGTTATAGTCCACGGTATCTTTTTCGGTATTGAGGGTGTACGTGAGTTTGAAGCCATTTCCATTGGGGTAGGGATGGCAATGGGTAATGGTTGCTCCTTTGAGAGGGGTTAGAGCAGGCCGCACGCCTTTGGCGGCGGCCTGCGGAATGATTTGCATTGTTGCATCTTCGGTAACGGTGCCAACCATGTTGCCAATCATATAAGGCGCAGCAGTGCTGCTGTGGTAGTGATATACACCATCATTGCCATAATGCCCGTGGTTGGCATCCAATGATTTTTGGGTACTGCCGTCGGGTTCTAAGTCGCCATAAATTGCAAAGCCATCGAGTGCAAAAGCCACCGGAGAGGTTTTGGGAATCTTGTTGTACAAAACGGTGGGCGCGATGTGGTAATGGTAGTCGTCGGCCCTCCCACTGTGTCCACCATATTGGTCCAATTGTCCGTCTAAAAACGCATCAACCCCCGTGTTGGTATAGGGGTTGAAAATTGGAATGCCATTCACGGCAAGGGCCACCGCTCCGCGTAAAAAGTGGTTTTGATTAACTGGAACTGGCGTGGTGGCGATGGTTGGATTTACGGGAATCGACCAAGCGTTGGTACCTACATAGCATTGCGGAATGGGTACTTGTTGTTGCCACGAGGTGATGCCCAACATGGTTTCATGATCCGGCAATCCGAGTGACTCTACGTAATAATAGGTGTTGTCTGACCGGGTTGAAATGGCGGGTTTGTAATAGGAGAATGCGCTATCAAGAAAGGAGATTCGGGTACTTAGGCCCATCCATTTCATGGATTTATAGGTAAAACTACTCGCAGTGAGTAAAATGACGGTCG
This sequence comes from Bacteroidota bacterium, assembly GCA_046074125.1. Classification (GTDB taxonomy): domain Bacteria; phylum Bacteroidota; class Bacteroidia; order NS11-12g; family UBA955; genus UBA955. Next base: position 12,765 of record JBJTNN010000023.1, on the reverse strand, counting down.
CCAATACAGGAATGGTAAATCGCAACGGCCGAAGTAAAGGCAAAAATCGGATAGCCAGAGCCAAAACCAACAGTAAACCCACTACAAAAAGTAGGTCGTTTTGCGAGGTCTTTTTAAGGTTTGATTCATCAAGGTTGGCCGATAATCTAGCGCGGTTGTGATGATTGGATTGTGCATGCTGTTGTATTAAATTGATTTTTTGAATCCATGCTTGTTTTTGTTTGATGTAGGTTTGGTCGCTGTGCGACAGTGTATTTATCTCCAAACTACGGATATTTCCATTGGGCTCTTCAATCAAAACACGGTTGTCTTTGACCAAGAAAAAACTGGCCGATATTTCGCCATTCGGAGTTTGCCAATGTCGCACTTTGGTGTCTTGGTAGTGGGCATCATGGCCTTTTGCGTCCGGAAAAATGGCAATGAATACCGCCAAAACGAGGGTGAAAATGTTGGATTTCATGGATGTGGATTAGGGTCTGTTGAGTATGATTTTGCCGCAGCGTTCGCCGTGTGATTGTCCTTTCAAGCAATAGGTGTAGGTTCCGTTTGGCAAGGGCGATCCAAGGGCATTGCATCCGTCCCAGACTACGGCAAATTCACCTTGCTGTAGTGTGTTTTGGTTGAGCAAATTGCGTACGAGTCTGCCTTGCGCATCGAAGATCTGTAAATTTATGGGTTCGTTGTAATGTATTTGAAATCTCAGCAAGGTTTCTCCAGGCGAGGGGTTGGGTTGAATCCATTCTTGAACATAGTCCGAATTCCAAACCACGGGAGAATTGCTGTTGAGAGAGTCGTAGCAATTGATTGCTCCGATGAAATAGGTGGCCGAAACATCTTTATTTTTTCTTGTAGCAGTTTCCACCGACGATTTGTATACACGTACATAATCAACTTTTACACCTTCTGGGGCAACAGTGACCCGTAAATGGCCAGAATTCGGTAGGATCTGCCCCTGGAAATAACCATAGTTTTCCGCGTAATTCACGGTAGAGTAGTTGGGGTGACTGGGTTGCGGTGTTTCTTGGTAAACAAGACACTCTTTTTGTTGTTTGCCGAAAAAGTGATCGTGACCGTGAAAGAAAATGGTTACACGGTGGTCTGTGAGTAAGTCTTTAATGGGCTTGTACCAGCCGGGGCGTTGGGTTTCAAAACCGCGGGTGCCATCGAGGTTGTTGCCACCCCATTCGTATTTGTCTGCCGGCTCCACACCACCCCGACCGTCTTTGTCGCCACCCACCAATTGGTGTGAGAAAACGAATTTGTATTTTGCCGAGCTGGATTCTAACGTGGTGCGAAGCCAATCGTATTGTGCTTTGCCCAAGGTCCATCGCCAACCATTGAGACTGTCGGGCTTTACTTTCGTATGAAAATACGGATCCAATACGATAAACAAGGCATCGCCCCAGGTCCATGAGTAATAGCTTTTTCGTTGGCCAACAAAGGGGTATGATGCGGTGTCGCCAGTGTAAAAATTGTCGGGTTTTGGGTTGATGAAATATTTATTTCGTTCGTTTGATCCCCACACGGCCATGTTGCTTGCTGTGCCGTTTAGATACCAACCATTTTCGGCTTCGTGATTGCCGATTGCGATAAACAAAGGCACTGAATGTGTGATGGATTCGTAGTACCTGCGCATCAGGTGATTTCGGTAAATGATGGTGTCGTGGGTGACTACTTTGCTGCCCGCCCTAACCAATTTGTCTGTCATGATGATGTCGCCCAAATCAATCATAAAATCGGGTTTATCTTCCAATTGATTTTGCAAACAGCGTTTATAAACGTTGGTATCGCTCAATGCATCTAGGTGAGGGTCTGCTTGAACAACAAAAGTAAATCCTTGGTTTGCGGGTCTTTGGGTGTGAAAGCTGTATTCCGGACGCTTTGTTACTGCCGTGGTATTGGGTTTCCTGTAGAGTAGTTGATAATAATATTGCTTATTTGCCGTCAGGTTTCCGATTGTGATTTCTGTTGGGTCGCCGATTCGCATGGTTTGCCACGGAGTTTGTTGGGTGAGGTTTCCCGCAGTAGTACCATAGTTTACGCAAGCTTCCGCCGAATCTGCGAAGGCTACTTGTAAAGTGATTTCTTTGTCGGTTGGACGTCCAAGCAGCTCGGTATGGGTGATTTGTTGAGCGGTTAATTGGGCGAAAACAAAGAGGCAAGCGGATAGGGAGGTAAAACGAAAGACCGAACGATTCATGTTGTTTTAGGGGTGTTGAATGATGACTTTTTGAGTTTGTCTGCGATTTTGGGTAGTTGTGGTGAGGAAATAGATTCCAGCCGATAAATCTCGGGTGTCTATTTCAGGATTGTTGGTTTGCAGAATGGTTTGTCCTTGGGAGTTTGAGAGGGAAATTTGGGCCTGTGACCACTCATCTGGAAATTTGACCAGTAACTTGTCGTGGGCCGGGTTGGGCTGAATATGCACTGTGTTAGATTCGATTAATGGAGTGTTTAAATTGCAATTTCCTACGGTATAAGAAAATGCGATTTCTCCATTTTTGTGTTTGCCATCCAGCGTGTCTTTGGGGAGGTAGGCCTTCACGTAGTCAACGGTGATACAAGCGTCGTTAACGGTAACCCGAATGTGGCCAGTGCCGTCTATTGTGTCTGATGTGTAAGCGTCTGCATTGGCGAGTTTGCCAATCATGTAGGTGGAATCACTGGGCATTGGGACCTCCTGGTAGGTTACGCCATCCATGATTTCATGGGCAAAAAGGTGGTCATGGCCCTGAAAGAAAATATCAACGCCATTGTCTACGAATAATTGGTGAATGGGTTTCCCCCAACCAGGACGTTTGGTGGCAAAGGTGTTGGTGTTGTTTTTGTCGAGTCCACCCCACTCGTAATATTTCGCTTGGATGATGGCACCGCGACCTTGACCTGAAACATGGTGGGCAAAGACGAGTTTGTGTTTGGCAGTACTGCTTTCTAGGGTGTTTTTGAGCCAATCGTATTGAGGTTTTCCCAACGTCCAAGCCCAACCACCCGGTTTGGCAGAGGTGTCGCATTGGTCGCGATATACATCCATCACAACAAAGAGTGCATCACCCCAGGTCCAAGCATAGTAATTCTCCGGCATGTCTATGCCATAGGGCTCTTTGTTGCTGTTGCCGCTGTAGAAACTGTTGGGATACGGGTTTGGGTAGTAATATTTGCGGTAATAAGTACTATAGTGTGCGAGGTTATTGCCGGGGTTTTTCAGTAGGTAATAATCCATCTCTCCTTCGTGGTTTCCGAGACAAACAAAGAAGGGAATCGAATGAGTTATAGCGCCCAAGAAGGGTCGGTAATTTTTGTGGAGTGCGTCGATTTCTGTGGATGTGATGGTATTTGGATAGTGGTCATCCCCGAAAATATCGCCCAAGGAGAGCATGAAATCAGGCTTGTCTTTGGCTTGGTTCGCCAGGGTGATTTTGTACATGTTTGCAACACCTTTTTTGTCGTACAGGTGTTCGTCGGCCTCTATGGTGAATGTGAATGGGGCGCCTGGCGGACGTTGGGTATGGAAGTTGTATTCGGGAGATGGGGAGAAGGTAGATTTTGTGGGGATTTTGGATTGTACGCGGTAGTAGTATCGGGTGTTGGGGAAGAGATTATGGAATTCTACTTCGTCGGGCTGAATGGTTTTGTGACTCAGTGTGGGGGTAGTGTGGTTGTAAGATCCGGTCTGGGTGCCATATTCGATATAAAATTCACAATCTTGGGAAAATTGAATGGATGCCGTAATGGAGGTGTCGGTAGGTCTTCCGAGGATGATGTTTGGGCTTTGGGCGGTTGCCAATGTTTGAAAGAAAACGACGACAATTGTTAGGATTATGGGTTTGTGGATTTTCACGATATGGATTTTATCAATGGGTGCAGTTTTGGCAATAGACGCACTCAATTGGGGTCCGTTTAATCGTCGATCCGAATTATTTTTATGACAATTCTGTGACAATTTGTCCTTATTGTTGATGTTGTAATCGGTCAAATCAAGCGGGTTTTGGGCTGAAATGGGGCTTTTTGTTGAATTTCGACGCGGCAAATTCACTACAAATACCAATTGTTATCGAAAAGTTATTGTCGTAAATACTATAACTCGATTAATCGGTTATATTTGACCCAATAAAAATTAATTTACATGAAAAAAATAACTACTCTCGCTTTGTTTGCCGCCTTAATTGGTAGCAGCTTGGCACAAATCGCTGGTACATGGACATTGTCGCCAGTTGAAACTTCTTTGGCGGTAGGTCCTGCCAAGGGCGATTTTGGTTGGTGGAAAGTACCCGCTGCTGAAATTACGGGTGTTCGTACTTGTCAGTACGACGATGAATTCGTATTCAACGCCGATGGTTCATACAAAATGAACTTCCAAGGTTCAACTTTCGTTGAAGGTTGGATGGGCGGATCTTTCGCTTGTGGTTCCCCAGTGGCTCCTTTCGATGGATCAGGTAGCTATACCTACAAATACAACGCCTCTAAAGGTACTGTTACATTGTACGGTAAAGGTGCTTTTGCAGGTTTGCCAAAAGCCTACAACGGTGGTGAGCTTTCGAAGGTGGCTGATGCCAAAGATTCTATCACTTATGAAGTGTCTATCAATGGTAACAACATGTCATTGGATATTTCAATTGGTGGTGGATACTGGCACTTTGAATTTGTGAAGAAAATGCCTCCTTTGGATCCTACAGGTTTGTGGAAATTACGTCCAGTAGAAACTTCAATGGCAGTTGGTCCTGCCAAAGGCGATTTCGCTTGGTGGAAAGTACCTGCTGCTGAAATCACTGGCGTTCGTGCTTGTCAGTACGATGACATCTACAATTTCTCTGCCGATGGAACATTCCAAAACGAGTTGCAAGGTTCTACCTTCTTGGAAGGATGGCAAGGTGGTTCATTCGCTTGCGGTACGCCTGTAGCGCCTCATGATGGTGCAACTGCTGGTAAGTGGGTTGCCAATAAAGACAAGGGTACCGTTACTTTGGTTGGTAAAGGTTCTTACCTTGGTTTGCCAAAGGCTTACAATGGTGGTGAATTGTCTTCTCCTGCCAATGCCAAAGATACCATCGTATACGAAGTGGCGATCACTGCCGATACCATGAAAGTGGATATCGCGATTGCTGGCGGTGCTTATTGGCACTATGAGTTGGTGAAAACTACCCGCCCTGTAAGTGGTGTGAAGTCTGCAGTTGTTAACGGTGTTGTGGTTTATCCTAACCCAAGCAATGGTGATTTCAACGTAAGCTTGGCCAATGGTGGTGTAATCAACGTGGTTCGTGTGATGAACTTGAGCGGTCAAATAGTGAGCGAAGTGTCTGTTAAGAGCAGCAACGCCCGCATCTCTACTTCTGCTTTGGCTGCTGGTGCATATTTGATTTCTGTAGAAACCAACGAAGGCACTGCAGTTCAGCGTTTTATCAAGCAATAATTTTTTCATAGTTTATATTGGGGGGTGGAAACACCCCCTTTTTTTTCTTAATTTTTACAAAACCCCTTTACGAAAACAATGCGATTGTCGTTAAAATGCGTCGTGGCTTGCTGCACCCTATACGGAACAGCCCTACAAGGCCAAACCAATGTCACTGATACCTCCGGAAAAATGGAAGATGTTGTGATCATTGGTTATGGTAAGGCCACCAAAAAAGAATTTACCGGAGCCAACTCCTCACTGAAGGGTCAATCCCTGGAGAAGTTGAACATTCCTCGAATGGACCAAGCCTTACAGGGACAGATCCCGGGGGTAGTGGTGAGTACCAATTCGGGTTCTCCCGGCGGTACATCCAGCATCCGCATTCGTGGACTAAGCACTTTTGGTGATAACGATCCCCTGATTTTGGTGGATGGTGTTGTTTACGACAGTGAAGGGTTGAATGCACTCAATCCCAACGATATCGCATCAATCAACGTGTTGAAAGATGCCACTGCTGGTATTTACGGTGTGCGCGCCGCCAACGGGGTAATTATCGTAGAGACCAAAAAAGGACAATTGAAATCGGCCCCTCGCTGGGAGATTTCTGGGTTTCAAGGGCTACAACAAACAGCCAAAAAATTGGATTTGCTCAATGCAAGAGAATATGCGGTACTGAAAAATGAAATGTTCGCCGCCGGTGGTGAAGACATGCCATTCAAAAATACCTCATTGGGTGAAGGCACCAATTGGCAAGATTCTATTTTCAAACTCGCACCCGTTTACCAATACAACGTATCGGTGAGTGGGGGAAATGACAAAACCACCTATTCTTTGGGGGGTAGCGTTTACGATCAACAAGGTATCGTAGGGCTTCAAAAGGCCAACTTTAACCGATTGAATGGTAGAGCCAATTTCGATACTCGCTTGTCAGACAAATGGAAATACAGCAGTGTGTTTTTGTACACCAACGAAAAGCGTTCTGCATTGCCTGAAAACGGCATCGGCAGTGTGTTGTACAATACCATCAATGCATTTCCTACCGATCCTATCAAGGGGTCGAACGGAAAATACACCTACTTGGAAGAAGTGGCCGATATCATCAACCCCTTTGCCCAAATGGAAAATACGCACAACTGGGCTTGGGTTAACAAATTTGTGGGTAAGCAGGAGTTGACGGCAGAAATAAACGACAACTTAACGTTCACCAATCGCTTCAACTACAATTATGCGTTGGTCGATAACAAAGTATTTTCTCCTTTGGTTTGGTTTGGACCTGGTAAGGCGCAGAATACTGCGTTGAATGCCAATTTGGATCCCACCATGGTAGAAATTGCTCAAGATGTAAAAATTGAACGTGGAGCTTCGGTATCGGAAGGTCGTGCTACCTATGGCGACCTGAACTTTGAATCATTTTTAAACCACCAGAAAGAATTTGCCGGTGGCAATAAATTGAAAACCACAGCAGGTATTTCAGTGTTCCAACGCCGCGGTAATTACTTGGGCGGAACGGCTTACAACATCCCCAATAATTCGTTGGAATTCGCTGATATTTCAGCCAACTTGGCTGCTGGAGGATACTTGAACAACGTGTACTCATGGGAATTTAAAGAGCGTTTGCTATCGGCATTCGTGCGCAGCGAATACAATGTAAAAAATCGCTATTTCTTGTCGGGCATTTTACGTCGCGACGGATCCAGCAAATTCGGTCCAAACGCCCGTTGGGGATGGTTCCCCACATTGTCAGGGGCTTGGATGATTTCCGATGAAGACTTTTACAACATCCCTTGGATGCGCACCGCGAAACTGCGGATGAGTTACGGGGTGAGCGGAAACGACCAAATTGAGAACTTTGCCTACCGCGGTTTGCTCAACGGTGAGGGCGATTATGTATTCAACGATATCATCGTAAAAGGTGTGGCTATTGGAAGGGCGAGTAACCCCGATTTGAAATGGGAGTCTACGTCGCAATTCAACGTAGGTGCTGACATGAGCATCGGACGTCACTTCACCACTACCGCGAACTATTTTGTGAAGCGCACCAAGGATTTGTTGTTCCAACCTGAGGTTTCTGGGGTTTTGGGAACCGCTGGTCCGGGTAGCTACCCACCCATCATCAATGCGGGAGACGTATCGAACAGTGGGGTAGAGTTGGATATTCAATATCAAGGTGCCATGAAAAAACGCTGGAATGTGGCCATGGGCTTGAACTTCGCTTATTTGAAAAACGTTGTTTTGAGTACGCCCAAAGGGGTTGATTTTATTCCCGGTGCTGGATTTGGCGTGGGTGGTAGTGTGGCATCGCGCTTTCAAAAAGATTATCCCATTGGTTTCTTCATGGGTTATGAAACCGATGGCGTATTCCAAAGTCAGGCAGAAATCGACAATGCCCCTGTGAAACAAGCGGGTGCCAAACCGGGTGACTTCAAGTTCAAAGACATCAATGGCGACGGCGTGATCAACTTCTCTGACGATAGCGATAAAAAAATGTTGGGATCGCCCTTGCCAAAGTTCACAGCAGGATACAATTTGAGCCTTTCACACAAGGGATGGGATATTTCGATGCAGTTGTATGCGGCGGTTGGACAGAAAATCGTGCGCAACTACGAACGTCAGCAGCCCTATGCTAACCAGTTGTCGTATACGATCAACCGTTGGACAGGCCCTAATAGCACCAACGAACACCCTCGCGCCACAACCTCTTTGACCCGCAATACGGTGTTTTCTGATTACTACGTGGAAGACGGTTCGTTCCTGCGTTTGCGCAACTTGCAAGTGGGCTATACCCTAAAAGGTCAGCGCTTGGAGAAATTGAAAATGACCGGCCTGCGCATTTATTTGTCGGCCAATAACGTTTACACCCTCACCAAATACATGGGTTACGATCCAGACCTCGGTTCTGTAGGTGGTGCTTTGGGTGCAGGTATCGATAATGGTTTCTACCCCCAGGCTAGAACCGTAATGTTGGGCTTCTCAATTCGCTTTTAATCATGAAAAAGACAATCATAACAACCCTGTTGGGTGGAATGCTCCTCTTGCCACAGTTCGGCTGTGAGAAGTTTTTGGATGTAGATCCCGCCTACACGCAGGATGCAGATAATTTCTTTAATACCCCTGTTGACTACGAACGTGCACTGACGGGTGCTTACGATTTGATGCAGGGATCTTTTATGTCGGTTTGGATCGGTGAAATCGCCTCAGACAACACCATTGCAGGTGGTGAGAGCGTTACCGATACCAAGGGGCTACACGAGATCGACGACATGAGTCATGTGGCGGTAAACCAAGAATTGCGCAACGTGTTTCGTTGGAATTACGCGGGAATTACCCGGGTGAATTTCATCATGGAAAACAAAAATAAGATCGATTTTCAGGGCAAAGACAAGATTTTGGCCCAAGCGTCGTTCTTGCGTGCTTTCTATTATTTTGAATTGGTAAAATTCTTCGGCGATGTGCCATTGGTGGTAGATAAGCGTTTGGGAGCCGATCAGGTGACAACCTTAGATCGCACCCCCAAAGCGGAAGTGTATAAGCAAATTGAGGCCGACTTGACGTATGCTATCGCTAAACTCGACTGGACAGCTGCAGAAAAAGGCCGAATTACCAAAGGGGCTGCAACAGCCTTGTTGGGTAAAGTGTATTTGTACCAAGACAAATTTGACGAGGCGGCAACTACCTTCCAGACGCTTATCGACCAGAATTTGTATACCTTGATCCCCAACTACAACCAACTGTTTACGGTGGCCAACGAAGGTCACAAAGAGACTGTTTTTGATGTAGAGTACACCGGCGCAGAAGGTGGAAGTTACGGTTGCTTGATTTGCTTAGAGGGCAATGCGGGTCCGGGTTTCCAAGGAATCCGTCAGTACAATGGTCCTGTTTACGGCGATGGCAACAGCTACAACTTGCCTACCAAGAACTTGTACGATGCATTTGCGAGCGGTGACTTGCGCAGGGATGCAGCCATTTTGGACATCGATGCTTTTATCGCCAAGCAAGCGAAACCCGCGGATATTACCTATGCTAAGGGTGCGGGAGGACATACGGGCTACTACAACAATAAGTACATCAAACGTCAGACAGAAATTGGTCTGCCCGATAACGACTTGACCAGTCCGGTGAATTACAAAGTAATTCGCTATGCCGATGTGTTGTTGATGGCGGCTGAGGCGTATGCGAGAAAGTCATCGCCCGATGAAAATAAGGCTAAGACATACTTGAATTTGGTGCGAAAGCGTGTGAATTTGTCGGATGTTACATCGTCTGGACAAACGTTGGTGACGGACATTTGGAATGAGCGCAGATTGGAATTGGCTTGTGAAGGACATCGTTTCTTTGACTTGGTGCGCACCAAACAAGCGGCATCATCGATCACCGGATTTGTGACGGGTAAACACGAGCTGTTCCCAATTCCCCAGGTGGAAATTGACTTAGCCGGTGGAAATTGGAAACAAAATCCCAATTATTAATTGTAACTTGAAACTATAAAAATATGAAAACCATAAAATTGTTATTTCTCGGTGTAATGGGTGCTTTTGCGCTTTCAGGATGTGAGGACGAGCCCTCTTTGGGAACGGCTCCAACCACGGCCGATGCGGAATTTACGTACACGCCAACGGCTGCTAACCCCAACGTGATTGAATTCGATGCCAAAAACAAGAATTTGATCGCCAAGTGGGATTTCGGAAACGGCACCAAGGCAGAAGGTCCAACCGTTCAGGGAACATTCCCTTTGAAAGGTACTTATGTGGTTACGTTGACGGTGTTTAATTCTGGTGGAAGTGCATCAACTTCACAGACCATCACCATCGCACAAGACGATGCTACCTTGTTAAACAACCCTTTGTACACCATTTTAACCGGTGGAAGTGCGGGCAAGGGTTACAAGACTTGGGTGATCGATTCAACCCGCGACGGACACTTTGGTGTAGGTCCAAACCCCGTGGGTGCGGCAGGTAACTACCCAGAGTGGTGGGCGGCGAAGAAGAACGACAAATCCAATACAGGGTTGTACAACGACCAGTTTGTGTTCAGACTGAAAGGGTTTGGCTTTGACCAAATGACCAAAGGCGATGTTTATGTGAACTCTGCCCAAGCGGCAAACTTCCCCGGTGCAACTTTGAACGTGAAAACGGACTATACAGCCCCTTACGCGGATCAGACCAACCAAAACTGGACATTGACCTTGGGTGCGGACACTACCTTGACGGTTTCTGGTAAGTCGTTCATTGGTTACTACACCGGTGTAAACACGTACAAAGTAATTCGCATGTCGGAGAATGAATTGTTCTTGAGATACGTAGATGCTGGCAACAGCCAATTGGCTTGGTACATCCGTTTGGTACCTGATACCTACCCTGTAGACAATGGAACAGAGCCTACTTATACTTTGCCGGTTGATTTTGAGAATGTAGAGCCCAAACTGACCACGTTTGGTGGCAGCACCACGGCGGTGATTAGCAACCCAAAATCGAGCGGAATCAACACCAGTGCCAAAGTTTTAGAAACCGTTCATGGCAATGAAACATGGGCTGGATTCTTTATCAACTTGACAAATAAATTGGATTTCAGCAGCAGCAAAACCATTTCTGTGAAAGTGTATGCGCCAACAACGGGTGTGTTGAGAATGAAGTTGGAGAATGGCGACAATACAGCTGAATTCGTAGAGAAGGATGTAGATGTGACCGTGGCCAACCAATGGGTAGAGGTGAGCATTGATTTCAGCGATGCGGCCGCAGGCAAATACAATCGATTGGTATTGTTCCCCGGTTGGAGCGTTGCCAATGCGGGTACTTTTTACGTAGACGATATCAAGCAAAAGTAACATGCGCCAAAGAATCAAGATGGCTATGTTAGGATTGATTTCCTTGGGATTGACCTTCGGATTCATGGGTTGTGAAGACAAGCCCGTGGATCCGGTGGTTTTGCCCGAGAACTTTACTTGGACGGTAGATTATTCTGCCACCACCAAAGGCAAGGTGACGTTTACCATGAACGCAACCAATGCCAACTATTTTTCGGCCATTTTCAAGGATAAGTCGGGCGATGTAACGGTGGAATCACCCAACGGGGTGGTATCCCATACATTCGCTGCGGAAGGAACCTATGAAGTGGTGTTGAAAGCGCATGCGAGTGCGGCAAACTATGTGAAAGCCTTGGATACGGTTGAAATTACGGGAGTGACTTTGGCCGATGGTTATTCTACGCCGAATGCTTATGCCGGATACAATTTGGCTTGGGCCGATGAATTCTCTGGCGATGCCTTGGACTTGAGCAGCTGGGGTTTTGATGTAGGCAATGGCTCTGGTGGATGGGGGAACAATGAATCTCAGTACTACACTTCGGGTACTGCCAACTGTGTGGTATCGAACGGCAAACTGACCATCACCGCCAAAAAAGAATCGCAAGGGGGCTACAATTACACGTCGGCAAGAATCTTGACCAAAGGGAAACGCGAGTTTCAGTATGGAAGAATCGATATCCGGGCGCGTTTGCCCAAAGGACAGGGCATTTGGCCTGCGTTGTGGATGTTGGGTTCAAATTTTAGCAGTGTGGGTTGGCCAAGTTGTGGAGAGTTGGATATCATGGAATTGATTGGACATCAGCCCAATAGGGTTCATGGAACGGCACATTTTGGAAATCAACCGCCTTCTACGCAGAGAACGGCATCTTATGGATTACCTACGGGTACATTCTCGGATGCATACCACGTGTTTACATTGAAGTGGGAGAATAATTTGGTGGAATGGTATGTGGATGACGTAAAGTTTCATTCCATGACACCCGCGAATACTGGCGGAATTTATCCCTTCAATCAGAAGTTTTTCTTCATCTTCAACGTAGCTGTTGGGGGGAATTGGCCGGGTTATCCGGATGCCACCACGGTATTTCCGCAGCAGATGGATGTTGACTACGTGAGGGTGTTTCAAAAAATTTAAGCTCGATCAGATTCATACAGAAAAGGGCCCGCGCAGCGGGCCCTTTTTTTATTGACAAGTTTTGGGTTTGGCGGTGAATCTATTTGCTGCGAATTCCAATGATTATTTTATCATGGGATCGACACGTGGTGCGATTATTTGGCGAGTTTCACTGTAACTGCCTGATCTTTCATCATGAAAGTGAAATCACCGGGCTCCGTAACGCGTTGTAAGTTCTTGTTGATGAAACTCAAGTCTTCGCGGGAGATGTAAAATGTGATGGTCTCCGACTCCCCAGGTTCTAGCAACAGGGTTTTATGGTAGGCGCACAGCTTTTTTGCCGATGGGGTGATGCTTGCAAATTCATCGCGGTAGTACAATTGACATACTTCCTTGCCCGCCACTTTTCCCGTGTTGGTAACCGTCGTTGTTACTTGAAATCCAAGGTCGCCCAGTGGAGAT
>JBJTNN010000022.1:0-3295 GCA_046074125.1 Bacteroidota bacterium | reverse complement strand
GTTCCTCAGCGGCATACCGAAAATTGGGGCAGAACACCCGTCCACACCCAAGGCCAATTCACTGGCATCTATTTCGTAAAACAGGGCCGTAATTTCTTTGATGGCGGTATGCAAGGGATGATTAGGCGAAAGGTAATCATCGATGGATAATTGACTGTTGACACAATGCGCCAAAAAACCGGCATGCTTTCCACTACAATTGTTGTGCATACAACTCGGTTCATGGTTGGCTTTGATGAGGGCTACATAGTCTTTTTTCAATGTGGGTTGCTGCGGTCCGCATTTGAGATGATCGGCATTTAACGATATTTTCTGCAACACATCGTTTACCACCTCTAGATGCATGTCTTCCCCATTGTGCGAAGCACACATGATGGCTAATTCGCGTTCTGTGAATCCCATGGCATCGAATCCTCCCGACAATAAAAAAGGAATGTGCTGAAAGTATTTCAATGCTGAACGAGGAAAAGAGACTTGTTCAATATCACCAACCGACCAAATTACTTTGCCGTGTTCATCCACAACACAAAAAGAACCCCGATGAAAACTTTCTACTACCTCTCCCCGAATGTTTTCAACCAAGATGGGATTGCTTGAATTCTCAACTGACATGTTTTTATTATAATCTTTGCTGACCTAACAAAAATAGCACCGCCATTCGCACGGCAACGCCATTTTCCACTTGCTGAAGAATGATGCTTTGGTCGCTATCAGCTACTTCGCTACTAATTTCAACGCCCCGGTTTATTGGGCCAGGATGCATGACGCAGATTTCTTTATCTAATCGCTGCAATTTATCCATGGTTAAGCCGTAAAGGTTCGAATATTCTTTTAGCGATGGGAAGTAACGTTGATCTTGTCGCTCTAGTTGAATTCGCAGCATGTTGGCTACATCACACCAATTAAGCGCTTCTTCAAGATTGTGCGATACTTTTACACCCAATGCGGCTATGTGTTTTGGGATGAGCGTTGCGGGACCACAAACCATTACTTCAGCCCCAAGCAATTGCAAACAATAAATATTGCTCAATGCCACGCGGGAATGCAGAATATCGCCCACGATCACCACTTTTTTCCCTGCTACATCGCCATATTGCTCCCTGATTGAGTACGCATCAAGCAGCGCTTGAGTGGGATGCTCATGGGTTCCATCACCGGCATTGATAATTTGCGCATCAATGTGTTTAGACAAAAATACGCATGCCCCAGGTGCGGGGTGACGCATTACCACCATGTCTACCTTCATCGACAGGATATTGTTGACTGTATCGATGAGGGTTTCGCCTTTTTTTACACTGGAAGACGAGCTGGAGAAATTAATGGTATCTGCGCCCAATCGTTTCTCTGCCAATTCAAATGACACACGGGTGCGCGTTGAATTTTCAAAAAACAAATTGGCGATGGTTACATCGCGCAAGGCTGGCGTCTTTTTTACAGGACCGTTGATCAGTGATTTGAAATTGTCGGCTGTTTCAAATATGGTTTGTATCTGGGTAGCGTTCAATCCTTTGATGCCTAACAGGTGTTTTATGGGTGCGTTCACTGTCATTCTTTTTTGCTTAATAACCAAACTTGCTGTTGTTCGTCTGTCCATTCCACTTTCACATGCTCACCAGTACTTCTAGAATCCACCACCACCCCAACATAATTGGGCGATATGGGCAGTTCACGTTGAAATCTCCTATCAACCAAAACCATGAGTTCAACCTGCTGAGGACGGCCAAAGCTCATCAGCGCATCAATAGAGGCCCTGACACTTCTTCCGGTGTATAAAACATCATCGACCAAAATGATGTTGAGATTTTCCGTTGAAAAGTTGACGTTGGATTTTTTGGGCATGAAAATTTCCCCACGACCGATATCGTCTCGAAAGAAGGTGTGGTCCAGTTCTCCGTATTTGACCGTTGTTTCGGGCTGGATTTCGGTGATAACATCGACCAATTTTTTCGCCAAATTGATACCTCTTGGCTGCAATCCGATGATGGCTGAATGTGAAAAATCGCCATGCATTTCAATCAATTGAAGCGCAAACCTCTTGATGATGAGGTTGAGTTTGTGTGTGTTGATGAGCAGTTTAGGTTGGCTCATTGGATAGAGAAATTACGGTATCAAATTCATCTTTCGACAATGCGATGACTGATAACCTGGGTTGACGTAATAGCCCCATTTTGGTGAGGCGAGGATCTGATTTCATTGTGTGAAGGGAGACAGGATTTTTCAGTTTGTAAGCGGGCTTTACATCAACAACAACCCAAGCTGTTTCTGAGGTTGTTGGATCTTGGTAATGGGTTTTAACCACTTCTGCTACCCCTACTACTTCTTTGCCTTCGTTGCTATGATAGAACAAACAAAGGTCTCCCAGTTCCATGGCCATCAGGTTGTTTCTAGCTTGGTAATTCCTCACACCATCCCAAAAGGTTTGTTGGTCTTTGTTGAATTGTTCCCAGCTATACTTGAAAGGCTCTGATTTAATCAGCCAAAAGTTCATAGTAGCAAAGTAAAATCAAACCAAACGATTCGCAAACCCTTAAAGTGATATACAATCACCATTTTATTGACAATTTGGACAATGCTAAAAAAAATGACAATAAAAGTTAGAAAAACTTGTCAAATTGAAATTTCTGTTGTTCATTTACCAAGCACATAATTGTCAATTTTTTTAACAATGTTCCTCAAAGAAAACCTCAAACTCCTAAGAAAACGCCGCAAAAGAAGTCAAGAAGACGTGGCAAAAAGTCTGAATATTACTCGTTCTGCCTACAACAGTTATGAAAACGGAGTAGCGGAACCTGGCATTCAGATCTTGATTCGATTGTCGGAGTTTTTCCAAATCAACATCGACAAATTGCTTCGCACTGATTTGGCGCGGTTAAATGAATTACAGCTATCACAATTGGAAAAAGGATTTGACTTGGACCTTACGGGCACTCGATTGCGCATTTTAGCGACTACAGTAAATGCAGACAACGACGAGAATATTGAGCTCGTCCCTTTGAAGGCCAAGGCGGGATACGCTACTGGTTATGCTGACCCTGATTACATAAAAACACTGCCTGCATTTAATTTGCCTTTTTTATCGGCCAACCGGAAATACAGAAGCTTCCCTATTTCTGGTGACAGCATGCCCCCTGTTTCAGACGGCGCATTTGTTACAGGTGAATATGTGCAAGACTGGAACATGGTAAGAAATGGGCATCCCTACATTGTGATTACGCAAGATGAAGGCATTGTTTTCAAGGTGTTGTACAACCGAATCGAGGAAGACGGTACGTTTTTGCTTTGCAGCACCAATACT
>JBJTNN010000021.1:0-2618 GCA_046074125.1 Bacteroidota bacterium | reverse complement strand
ACCCACACTGCGGTTTCTCAAATTGCTGTTGGCACCTTCTTTCGCACGTTTTTTGTTCTTTTTGAACTCTTCATCATCCCAGCGGGGTTTGAACATCATCTCTTCCAACAAAGCGACTGCGGCATCGAGTTTGTCTTTTTCGCAAGACAATGTGATGCTCGTACCCGTAGTTCCGGCACCGAAGCCAATGTTCACACCCAACTTTTCAAATTCCTTTTCCAATTCGGTGGGTGTATGCAAAGCAGTACCTGTCTCCATGGCGCTGGCCAACAATTCAGCCGTTCCTTTGGGGACAATTTTGCCATCTTCCATCAAACGACCACCTTCGATGTTCAATTGTACAATAACACGAGGGGTTTCGTCGAAGTAGGTTGACCAGATTTCCAATCCGTTGGGAAGGATATTCTTTTCAACTTTTGGGGTTTTTGCAGAGGTAATTGCTTTGGGTTGTGGACGTACACTGCGGTCGAAATTGTCTTTTACAGGACGCAATGAAAGACCGTTGTATTCGGCATCAGCCATCGCACTTTTGAACCCTGCATTGGGGTTGACACTCTGATACTTGGGTTTTTCAGCACCTTCTGCCACTTGTGCAGGGCTAATGATCACCGTGGAAGAAAACTTGTTTCTGATGTATTTCTCATAAACACGAAGAATATCTGCCTTGGTCAAATTTCTGTAGCGATTGGCATCATCCTCCAAGTTGTAACTGCTGCCGTCCGCATTTTTGGCATCCAAATACCAAAACGCACTCAAATAGTTCGCCTTTGTACTTACATCTTCCAATCCACTGGAGTAATTGCTCAAAATGTTGGTTTTGGCACGATCCAAATCCTCGTCACTAAACCCAACGATTCCGAAAGAGTCGATGGCCGACTTCATCAATCGTTGTAAGTTGGGAATATCCGAATAGGGATAGCCCACCAAAGTAAACGAGAATTCACCCGCCAACTCATGGTTGATCATACTCAATGGGTTATTGCTGGCATCTGCTTGTAAGGCCCACTCGGCGTCAACCAATTTCTTGTAAATGGTAGAATTTCTGGTACCACCCATCAAGTAAGCCAAAACATCCAAAGCGGCTTCATCTGCATGTCCAACCGGAACACCCACAAACGTTGAGTAAATCAAAGGCACATAGGCGTTGGCATCTGGGTAAGTAATTACTTTATTTTCTTTCAATCTAACTGGAGGAACTGCTTGTTTCTTCACTTCCGGACCGCGCTGTATGTTGCCAAAGTATTTGTCGACCCATGCAACCACTTCATTGGCATTAACATCTCCGGAAACAATAATACAAGCGTTATTGGGACCATACCAACGCAAGAAGAAATTCTTCAAATCGTTGCTATCGGCTCTATCCAAATCATCAACAAAACCGATGGTTGACCAGCTGTAGGGGTGCTCTTTCGGATACAATTCTTGGTCTTTCACCTCCATCAAGAATCCGTAAGGAACATTGTAACGCTGATCTTTTTCGTTTTTCACCGTGCTACGCTGAATCTCAAACTTCTTGTTGGTAAAAGCCTCCAAGAAACAACCCATGCGGTCGGCTTCCATCCATAGCGCAGTTTCTGTGAAATTGCTTGGGAAAGTTTCAATATAAACCGTTCTGTCGCGGGTGGTGTTTCCATTGACATCGCCCCCATAATTTTTGATGATTTTGAAATGTTCCTCATCGGCAACGTGCTGTGACCCTTGGAAAAGCATGTGCTCAAAAAAGTGTGCAAAACCAGATTTTCCGCGGGTTTCGCGGGCAGAACCTACGTGGTAGGTCACATTCAAATGCGCTACTGGATCGCTGTGATCTTCACTTACAATGAGTGTAAGTCCGTTTGGATACTGATACTTGGAGTAAGGGACGATCAATTTCCCTGGCTTGGATTCAACCTTTTCAATGAGTGTTGCTTGGGCTTGCGTTGTGGGTACAATTGACCACAATGCCAAACCGATCAGAAACAGTTTTTTCATAAGTACACAAATGTAACGATTTCACGGTTTTCCATGAAATACAATAGACCAATGTCTGGAAAAAATCGGTCACCGAAATCCCTTCGCTACCCAGTTACAACAACAATTTATCGCAACTTTTCCGCCAAATACGGGGCTGTAACACTGTTTTTCGCACGAACCATTTCTTCTGGCACTCCTTGAAACACCAGTTCCCCACCGGCATTGCCCGCTTCCGGTCCTAAATCGATGATCCAATCTGCACATTTCACCACGTCTAAGTTGTGTTCGATACACAATACAGTATTGCCCTGAGCGATGAGTGCATCAAATGATTTCATGAGTTTTTTAATGTCATGAAAATGCAGTCCAGTGGTAGGCTCATCAAAAATAAACAGTGTCCCACCCTCTTTGTTTGGACTGGCTTTGCTTAAGAAAAAGGCCAATTTTACTCGCTGGGCCTCACCGCCACTCAGTGTATTCGAACCTTGTCCCAACTTTACATATCCCAAACCTACATCCTGCAAGGGCTTGATGCGCTCCCTCACCGACTTAACCTCGGCAAAGAATTCCATCGCTTCATCCACGGTCATGTCGAGCACTTCGAAAATATTCTTACCGTTGTATTCAACTTCCAGAACTTCCTTTTTATAGCGATGTCCTCCGCA
>JBJTNN010000020.1:0-2680 GCA_046074125.1 Bacteroidota bacterium | reverse complement strand
GCCAGGTCAACCCCGTCCATACTGCTGCCACTCATGATACCTAATACCTTCATTTCAGTTTGGGTAACGATGATGATATCGTTGCTGCTGCAAAAATAGGAACGATTTGAGGCGGTTTCACCGATAATTTTTGTAACTATGCATTTTCGACCTTTTTCTATGGAACGCAAACACTTTCTCACCCTGGGCGCTGGCCTAACCGTTGGCAGTTTGATGGGCAAAAATCCCGTGGCTTTCAACCCCGAAACCACGAAATTGTTGCATGAACAGTGGCTTCAACAATGGGAGAACGAAGAAACACCTTTGCCCGTGGCACCCGATGCCCATGCCCCTGAGATGGATGGTCCCTACTGGGACTTCATTCGCGGATTGTTCCCCATCAACAGCAAAATCACTTTTTTGAACAACGGCACCATGGGCATCACTCCGTTGCCTGTGTTAGAAGCATTGAATAAATCGTTCCGAAACTTGGCAGAAAACGCGGCCTACCCCATGCACGACGGTAGTTTTGAAGAGCAACTGGGCAGCCTCATCGGCTGCAAAGGATCGGAATTGGCCATCACCAAAAATGTAAGCGAAGGCGTGAATTTGGCGTGCAGGGCCATCACTTTGACCAAAGGCGATGAAGTCATTATAACGAGACACGAACATGTGGGTGGCTGTGCGCCTTGGCTATACCGAGCGAAAACCGAGGGAATCGTCCTGAAAGTCATTGAATTGGGCGCAACCGCAGAAGAAACCCTGAAGCGGGTAAAGGAAGCCAAAACCAGCAAAACCAAGGTGGTGGCGTTGCCGCATATTCCTTGTACGATCGGACAAATACTGCCCATCAAAGAGATTTGTGCTTGGGCAAGGGCCAACAAAATCATTTCCGCCATCGATGGTGCACATCCCTTGGGAATGATCCAGTTTAGTCTCAAAGATTTGGGCTGCGATTACTACAGCGGCTGCTTTCATAAATGGCTTTTAGGACCCATCGGCACCGGGTTTTTCTATGCCTCCGAATCCATATTGCCGCAATCAACCATTCACCATGTGGCTGCCTATTCGGTAGATACTTTCAACATGAGCACCGTACCCCCATCGGTGGGTGAACTTGTACCCAAAACCGCGCGCTACAGCTACGGCACATTCCCTGGTCCGATGTACGATGGCGCGAAGGCTGCCATGAAATTTTATTTGTCGGTGGGACCTGAACTCATCGAGAAGCGGGTAAAATACTTGAGTAAGACATTGATGGATGGATTGATGGAGCGAAACGATCGCGCGAAAGGTCCGAATGGCAAAGACCCTAACGCGGGTGGACAGACACCCCCTGTGCTTTGGAAAATGCACCACAGCCAAGGTCCGATCATTCAAATCCTCACCCCACTGGAAGACATTTCTCGGGGGGCACAAGTGGGCTTTCAGCTCAAAGGGTTGAAAGAAAATGGCTCGGAACAAACCACTCAAAACGCGGGCAATACGGCCATTTCCAAGCCACCCACGGCCTCGCAACGCTTCTGTGATTACGCCAGAAAAAACAACGTAATATTGCGATATGTAGCGGAAAACGACATTCATTGTGTGCGGGTATCCACGCATTATTACAACAACCAAAAAGACCTTCAGAACTTCTTCGATGTGCTCGATGGATTTTTGAAAGAAGAGGGTTGGCTTTAACCCTTTTTCACCCCGTACTTCACTGAGAAACCCTTAATTTTGAGGCATGGTAGCACAAGCGCAGGCAATCCTCGCGATGTGGCAAAGTGGACAATCCAATTTCACCTTGTCCACCTCCGGAAGCACGGGGGAACCGACTGTGATTGCACACACCCGCCAAGCCTTGCAATGGAGTGCCAACAGCACCTTACACGCTTGGTTCGATCCCAAACAACCACCCATTCAGCTGTGCGCATTGCCCCTGAACAAAGCGGGGGGATTCATGCAACTCATCCGTGCTGCGGTTTGGAATCAACCCCTTTGGATTTCCTCACCCCAAGCCAACCCCTTGCTGGATTTGTCGTCCACAACCTTACTATTCCCAAACGGAGATACCGCCCCATACACGGTAGTCCTCTGGAACTCTCACAAACCCACTACCCTTTCCCTCACCCCCATGCAGTTGGCTTTGGTGCTAGACCATCCCGTCTCCGCCAATTTATTACAAACGTTTGAGGTGGTTTTGGTGGGTGGGCAGGCACTTTCCGTGGAGCTTGAAAACCAGATCATCCTTCGTTACCCCAACACCCGGTTCATCCATACTTTCGGCACCACAGAAACGGCATCCCATTTTGCCGGGCGCGAAATAACCCCGGGAAATTCAGACTACTGCATCGCGCCCGACACCCAAATCGCGGTGAACGAAAACAGTGAACTGAAAGTGTGTAACCCCACAACAAACAATCGGTGGATTACCCTGCACGACAAAGTACAAATTGTGTCCCCCAGCCGGTTTCGCTGGTTCCAACGCAGCAACTTATACATCAATACCGGTGGAATCAAAGTGGCCGTGGAACCACTCGAAGAATCCATCGCACATTTGCTACAATGGCCCCTTTTTAGTTTCTATTGCGCAGCAAAACCCCACCCCGTATACGGCGAGCAAATTACCCTGTTCACCACCCACCAAACCCCAACTGAAATCATCCAACAAGGCCTATCGGCCTTGCCAAGCATCCAACAGCCCAAAGAAATTGTA
>JBJTNN010000019.1:0-3226 GCA_046074125.1 Bacteroidota bacterium | reverse complement strand
GCCGCGCAACACCAAAATGTCTACTAAACCATCGTTGTTAAAATCGGCTTGTTTGGCGTTCAATCCCCCGGAAATACCTGTGAGCATGGCTTTGGCCGTTTCGTCGTTGTAGCCGCCTTTTCCGTCCGACATGAATAGATTGGGGTCATCGAACAGTCCATAGGAAGAGCAAAAAATGTCCATGAATCCATCATTGTTAAAGTCCTCGATGATTGCAGCTCCTGCCAATCCGTTGACGTCTACACCCAATTCAATGGCCAAGTTCTCTAGGGGTACAAATCCAGTGACCTTTTCATCCAATGCAGAGAAGTCGATAAAATGCGCTTTTGGCACCTCAGCCGGATATTTTCCGAGGGTCATGTAAGCAATGTTCATGAGCCATTTGCTCTGATAATCGGATGGGTAAACCCGAAGAATTTGTGTGTAAAATTCTATGGCTGTTAATGAACCTTTGGTGTTTTTGTGAAAGGCTTTTGGTTTTAGTGGAACGATACAACTGGCCGAATTGTGGTTGGCAATACAATTGTCGTTTTCTCCCATGCGCAAGTACGCAACAGCCAATAAATCAAAGACCTTTTTGAAATTGGGGTCGGCCAATGCCGCTTCACCTCCACCCGGATATTTGTTGATCATCGCCGTGGCCGTTTTTATACATTCATCCACGTTACCGGCATTCAAAAGTTCAAAGCAATACTTGGTTTCCCAATTGATGATGTCTTCGGGATTGGTGTAAGTATGCGATTTTTCCAACATTTGGGCTGCTCTTCGTCCACTTAAATAATAGTTGGTGTTTGGGTCGGCAATGGTATTTAAACTGTCTAACACTTTAACCATTAATCGGTTGCCGTTGAATCGAGGGTCGCTATTGGGATCTTGGTTGTTTTGACAAGCGGTAAAAAGGAGAAAAAAGGAGAGACTGAAGATTGAAATTTGTACGCGCATTTGTTTTTCAAATTGTGACCTTGTAACGGATTTAGTTATGAAATATTTCCATACCTATCTATGAATTGTTGGATTTTGTAAAAAATTACATTGTTCAAACAATTGCAGTTTGATGAAGATTGAAATTGTATAATCTAATCTACCGTGATAATGGCATTTTCGTGGAAAATATGGTGGAAAATTGGGGGCAACTGATGCTTGTTAACTGCCTAAAAGCATCGAAAATTCAGTTAGGTTTGTAATAAAATATCAAGCGCTTGTCAGAAAAAATCTACACCCTCGAACACATCGACCCTCAAACGTTTTACGGGCCCAACAATCTCAATTTAACGATCGTAAAATCGAAGTTCCCCAAACTTCAAGTTGTAGCGCGCGGACAAGAGATCAAACTCTTTGGAGATGAGCCTTCCATTCAGGCATTTGAGGTGGCGATACGTCACTTGGAAAAGGTGTTCCTGAAAAACAAAGAGCTCAATGAGCACATGGTGCTTGAAGCGCTGGAGGGAATCGTGGTTGAGAAATCGGACGATAATGCCGAAAAAAATCTGATTTCAACTGGCGATACTTTGTTGATAGGCACGCGTGGACAGCAAATCAAAGCCCGCACCCGAAATCAGGTGCGCATGGTGAATACCGCCAAAAAGAACGACATCATTTTTGCCATCGGTCCGGCCGGTACAGGAAAGACCTACACAGCGGTAGCCATTGCGGTACTTGCTTTGAAAGAAAGGGAAATTCGGAGGATCATCTTAACAAGACCTGCCGTTGAAGCAGGAGAGAATCTGGGTTTCTTGCCAGGTGATTTGAAAGACAAAATTGATCCTTATCTGCGCCCACTTTACGATGCGTTGGAAGACATGATCCCCAACGACAAACTGAAAAGCATGATCGAAAGTCGCACCGTAGAAATTGCACCATTGGCATTCATGCGCGGTAGAACCCTGGACAATTGTTATGTAATTCTGGATGAAGCGCAAAACAGTACAGATCTCCAGTTAAAGATGTTCTTGACCCGCATGGGGCCGAATGCCAAGCTCATTATTACAGGCGATTTAACCCAAGTAGATTTGCCAAGAAAACAGCAAAGCGGCTTGCATAGGGCCTTGCGATTGCTGAAAAACATCAAAGGCATTGGCATGATTCAGTTGGATACGGATGATGTTGTGAGACATCGACTCGTCAAGGAAATTGTACACGCCTATGATCGCGATGCGGAATGTGAAAAAGATGCCAACGATAAATAGTCGCACCCCAATAAATTTGTAACCATTACGATATGACCCTGAAAGCACTGTCGGCCACCCAATTTCAATTTGAAAACCAAACCCATTTCTACAAGGGTAAAGTAAGAGACGTTTACAGCATCGGTACCGATTTGTTGGTGATGGTGGCCTGCGACAGAATCTCCGCTTTCGACCATGTATTACCCAGGGCGATTCCTCACAAAGGTCAGGTGTTGAATGCCATCGCGGGATTGTTTTTGGACAAAACCCAAGACATCGTGCCCAACTGGAAAATATCGATGCCCGATCCACATGTTACCATTGGATATCGCTGTGAGGCCATTCCCGTGGAATTTGTGGTGAGAAATTACCTCACAGGCCATGCTTGGCGCGTTTACAAATCCGGTTTGAGAATGCTTTGCGGCAATGTTTTGCCAGAAGGGATGAAGGAGAACGACAAATTTCCTACACCCATCGTAACGCCAGCAACAAAAGCAAGCGAAGGACATGATGAGGACACCACCTACGATGAAATCCTTGAAAAAGGAATTCTGACCCAAAGTCAATTGGACGAATTGTATCGCATCTCTTTGGCCTTGTTTGAGCGAGGAACCGAGATTGCCGCGGAAAAAGGCCTGATCCTGGTGGATACCAAATACGAGTTCGGTATGAGAAACGGTGACATTATGCTCATTGATGAGATTCATACCCCCGATAGCAGTCGATTTTTTTATGCAGATACCTACGACGATTTGCAACGAAAAGGAGAACCCCAACGTCAATTGAGCAAGGAGTTTGTCCGCGAGTGGTTGATGGAAAACGGGTTTCAAGGCAAAGAAGGGGAGGTAATTCCCTCAATGTCTGATGAATTTGTGAACAGCATCACAGAACGCTACGAGGAATTGTACAGCGCTATGACCGGCTCTCCACTTGCAAGAAGGTCCTACGATAACATAGAAATACAAATTGAGAACAGCATCAATCAAGCACTTAAGAACATTGGCCATGAATAAAGTATTGCTCACCTTAACCACTACATTGGGCTTTGCCGGAATGGCAAT
>JBJTNN010000018.1:0-3772 GCA_046074125.1 Bacteroidota bacterium | reverse complement strand
GAAAACCGCTTTGAACCCCGAGTAAATACCATTCTTGTGTAATCTTTTTCTAACATTCTTGGCAAAAGGGCAGTTGAACGTCTTTCCGATATCCGTCACTTCCACCAACGACGCATCCATCTTACCGCCAGCACCCATGCTCGAGATGAGTCTTTGTCCGTTTTCGATACAGCTGCGAATCAAATACACTTTGGGCGTAACTGAGTCTATGCAGTCCATCACGTAATCGAATCGCTCGGCTCTCACCAACTCCTGGGTGTGCTCGGGGCGCTGAAAAGAGTCAATGACACGCAAATTTACGTCTGGATTGATATCACGGATTCTTGCCGCCATCAAATCGGCCTTCTTCAGTCCTACGGTACTTGTTAAAGCCGGTAACTGACGGTTTTTGTTGGTTTTGTCAACCACGTCGCCATCAATGATGGTCAAATTTCCAACCCCTGCACGCGCAACAAATTCCGCGGCAAAACTACCTACACCCCCCAATCCAACAATCAAAACATTTCTAGACGCCAAACGCTCAACAGATTCTTTACCAATTAACAGTTCAGTACGTTCTAACCACGATAAATCCATAACCGCAAATTTAGTATCAAAGTGAATTACCTTTGTTTTGTATGGGAAAATTAAGCCAACGGATGATTTTAATGGTATTGTGGGCCTTGACAATCCAAGAAACTGCAGCACAAACTACCGCCAATTCTAGTGCCCTAATATTGCCGCAAACGTCCCAAAAACGCCAAATACTAAGTCCCTCCGCCCAATTATTTGCCAATGAAACGCTGAGAAATACCCTGATTCCGAGGTTCGATGGCAAGTACGATGCCCAAGTATTGGTGGATGATTTATTTGAAGTCCCTACGTCCATCTCCGTTCTTTCCGAAATTCGTGATCCAGAATCGTTCAGTCAACGCCTGCTTCACCTACAGTTTTCAGAAAACGAATGGCTACCGCTTCTTCAACAACCCGGCCTGATATACGTGGAAGTTTCGAGTAAAATAAATTCCGCCCGACCTTTGAACGATACAGCCAGAATTCAAAGTAGGGTAGATCTGGCTGAGAAAGGACTGCAAAATCAACTCAGTCAAAATTATACTGGCAAAGGCGTGCTTGTGGGAATCGTGGATATTGGCTTTCAAACGGATCATCCCACCTTCTTCGATCAACAAGCCAAAGATTACCGCGTTTTGCGCTTTTGGAACCAACAAATCAAAGGGAATCCACCGAGCTATTTTCCCTACGGTACCGAATACAAAGATTCTACATCCATTTTATCGGCAATAGACGATGATGGTTCTCATGGAACACATGTCGCTGGAATTGCTGGTGGTTCCGGACTGGCATCGCCCAACTTAAAGCACCGAGGAATGGCACCGGAATCGCACTTGGCTTTTGTGGGTATCAAATATGCAAACGACACCTTGCCGGGTAGTGGACTTGGCGACTATGTTGTGGCAAATCCAACCATTCTTGACGGGTTTAATTACGTGTTCAAATTGGGAGAACAATTGGGCAAGCCCGCCGTGTGCAATCTAAGTTGGGGTATGCACACAGGCCCACACGATGGTACATCCTTGTTTGATCGATCTGTAAAATCATTGGTTGGTGCGGGCCGAATCGTAGTAGGTGCTGCTGGTAACGACGGCAGAAATCAAATGCATGTGTATGCACAAACAAAAGGAGACACCATTTATACATTGGCCCAGGATAACAACAGAAATAACTATGCCCATGAAAACATTCTCACGGATATCTGGGGCGGTGTGGGAGATAAACTCAGCGTTCAAGTTTCCCTGGTAGATACATTGGGAAACAAGCTATTGGCGGCACCTTGGAATGTTGCGGGAGATTGTATCAATTGCGGTGCCTACAAAAGAGTGTACACCTCGGGCAAAGACACCTTGTGGGTCATCGCCACAGAACAAGTGTATCCGTTTAACAACAAACCCAACTTATTGCTCATCGTTGAACACAATCGACCCAGCGATGCCTACATCCAATTGGGACTTTATAGCAGCGGGGAAGTGCATGCTTGGAATTCAGGACAGGCATACCGTTGGACCTCCGGTCATTTTTATGCCGGTCACAAAGGTGGCTCGTTTGGCAAGCGACATATAGCCGGTGTTGCGGAAGGATCGGTGGGTGAAAATGGAGGCTCCGGCACACATACATTAACGGCTGGGGCTTACATCAACAGAAATAATTGGATCAACTACAAAGGTGAGTATTTCAATCAGCCATGGCATACCACCGGCGATATCGCGGGGTTCAGCAGCCGAGGGCCCATGCCTAAATCATCGGATTTTCCCAATGGAAGAATCAAACCCGATGTGATAGCGCCTGGACAAATGATCGCATCGGCATTGCATCGCAGGCAAGTTCCCGGTTGGCTAAACAACGAAATCGTGTACAAGTCTACTTTTAGAGGTCAAGATGTCTACTGGGCGATGTTCTCGGGTACATCTATGGCATCGCCCCATGTGGCGGGGATTGTGGCCCTGTACTTGCAAGCCAATGAATGGTTAACACCTGCGGAAATTCGTAACCTTTGGAGAATCACGGCTCGAAAAGATCAATTCACCACGCCCGACTCCAATAGCAACAGTGGTTATGGAAAAATTGATGCTTATGAAACATTGAAAATCATTGACAAATACGCCAAGTCACCAAACCAGCAAACGTTTGTGCAAGGCTGGATACATTGGATCAGCGACAATGAAGAACTCAACATCCACAATTATCAACTGCTAGGGATGAAGGCCGATGTGAACGTGTTTAATTCTCTGGGTCAACTCGTTGCAACTGGAAAAACCGGGGAAGGTGCCGCCATTCCTATGTATACACTGCCATCGGGGATTTACCACTGTCAAATTTTAGTCGGCAATCAACGCAAGGCTCGCTTTTCTGTCACGAAATAACCGTTTACTCTGATTTAGAAGCCAAATATTCCAAGTAAGGAATTACATATCTGTCCTTTTTCTGCGGATAGATATCATCGATGGTAATCATGATGCCGGTTTCTTCCACATTGCCAAAATGATCGTTGATACAAGTGCCGAAAGTGCGCATAGTGGGACTTAAATTCATGTAATTGTTAAATAGGGGTGGGATGTTTTCACCCAACTCTCTAACCTTGGTATTTAACAACTTATGACCTTCCTTGTAATCCAATCCTTTAAGGTTGTTGAGGAACTCTTCACAATCAAATTCCAGTTTTACTGGTGTATCAATGGTTACCAAATGATCGGGGTCGGGGAAATAATGTTGCATAAAACGCAAAATGGTATCCCTCGCTTCACGATTGAAATCGGTGTACATGGTAATTTTGCCGAAGAAGTACTTCATCTCTGGATACATGGCAACCAATGCACCTAGTCCATCCCACAAATTATCCAAAGAAAATAGACCCTTTCGGCTTCCTGCGCTGGGCTGGAAGTCCGGCTGAACAAAACTTCTACCCAATTCAATGGCAACAGGGAAAAAGTGGGACTTCAATTGTTCAGAAAATGAGAAAATCTCAGAGGTTGACAAATGAAATGTGCCGTCTGCGTCCTTCGTGTCTTTGCACAATACAACACGATAGCCACCCACAATGGCTTTTTCCATTGGGTCCCAAACAATGAGCTGACTATAAGCGAATGGGCCTCTGTCGAACTCGTCAATGTCTATAGATTTGCCGGTACCGCCCCCTGCAGCGCGGAAAGTGACTTCGCGCAAACGTCCAACTTCATTCATAAGATTGGGCTTGTCGTCGCCTTTAAAAATGTATATT
>JBJTNN010000017.1:0-4417 GCA_046074125.1 Bacteroidota bacterium | reverse complement strand
CCGCCTTTGGCAGCAGTGCTACAAAGTCGCTCGTCGGCCCAAGGCGCATCCGATGTAGCGTGGGTGGGTTGAACACTGGGAATGATGCTTCTTGTGGCAAAAATCTTCTGGTCTTTTCCGCTCACAATTTGCGCGTGCTCGATGCGCCAACGGGCGTCGTACCCCTCAGGGATATTCTTTTGGAAGGTCCTCAAAGCGATGGCGTTGGCACTGTCGCCAATGGCATGCACACATACCTGAAAACCTTTGTTTAGCAAGTATTGCTGGTACAATTCGAATTTGCCCACATCCATGATTTGCAGGCCTTTGTGTCCGAGTTGGTCACAGTAATCGCCTTTGAGCAAGGCACCCCGCGATCCCAAAGCACCATCGAGGTACATTTTTACCGACCGCATGGTAAACAAATCGGAGTAGATCATGCCGTTTCGCGAAATGTAGCCCAGATTTTCCTCACTCAGGGAGAGCATGCCATAGATACGCAGGTTGAGTTTGCCTTGGCTTTGTAAGTCGCGGATGAGTGCAATATCGTCCTGAGAAATTCCCGCCTCCGCAATTTGGGTAAGTCCTTGCGCGTGACAGTTTTTCAATCCTATAGCCAACCCTTTTTCCCATGCCGAAAAGGGGACTTTTGGCAATTGCGATTTTACCAAATCTGCGGCGTTGTCGATACATATGCCCTGGAATTGACCGTTTACTTTCACAAATTCACCACCGGGGATGCTTGCATCTGTGTTGAGATTCAATGCTTTTATGGCGGCATCGTTGATCCAAACGGCGTGACCATCGATCCGACTGAAACAAACCGGGGTATTGGGAAAGGCTTTGTTGAGCATCGCCATGGATGGAAATGATTTGTTGGTCCAATCGTTTTGATCCCAACCCCGGCCGATGAGCCAGGGCAGTGTGTTCTTTTTGGCGAATTTTTTGGCGCGTTTCACCGCATCGGCTTCTGATTTTGTGGCCACCAAATCCACTTCGGTCAATCCTTTGGAATAGGCCAAAAAATGACAATGCGCATCGATCAATCCGGGATAAATGAACTTGCCGGGGAATTCCATTTTTGTCGTTGTGGGGTAGAGGGAATCGGCCGTTTTGACATCTCCAACAAACAGAATGATTCCATTTTCGACCACCATGGCATTGGCGGTGGTGAAAGCGGTATCGGCGGTATAAATTTTTTCGGCCAAAAATAGGGTCCTATTCGATTGGTTTTGAGCGACTAAGACAATCTGACTCAAAAAAACTATCATGAAAATTAAAATTAATCGCTTCATCTTTTGGGGGTTAGTGGCACATTTGTTGTTACAAAACTCGCAACATCTATTTAGTTAATTGCAAAAATCACAAAAACTATGAATAAACGTCGCATTCTCTGGTTGGTATTGGTACTTTTTATTGTTGGGTTAATCACAGGTTATTATTTGTGGAACAAAGCCCCGGAAAATCAAGTAGCGGGTAAGCCCGATTTCGAAAAAAACTTGAACGAATGGGTGGCTGAGCTCAATGCAGATACCGGCGCGGCGAGAACCTTTTCGGCTTTTGTGGGTAAGAGCGTGAAATTCTCTGGAGAGGTGGCCGATGTGATGGGCGACAGTAGCCTAACCCTGCAAATCAAAACGGGTGTGGAAGGTTTTAACCTAAATGCCAATTTCCACCAGGATTATCAATCTACAGTGAGCGGAATCGTGGCAGGTGATGTAGTCACCTTGCAATGTATCTGCGACGGTCTGATGGTTCCAATGTCGGCCGATGACTTGTTTGCGGAGAAAAAGATCGACATGAGTCGTTGTACCTTACTCAAGCACGAGCCCCACAAAGCGGATGTTTCAAAATCCGTGGAACATGAACAAACCGATTCTACCCAATCAAACAACTAACACAATCATGATGAAAAAATATCTATTTCTTGTCGCCATGGCATTGATGCCAATGCTTTCTTTTGGTCAGTTTTACAAAACTTCTGCTGGTAAAATCTCTTTTGTGAGCAAAACATCGATCGAGGAATTTTCTGCCATAAACAGTCAAGTGCAAGCGGGCATCGAAGTGGCCCAAAATAAAATGCAATTTCGCGTTCCGGTGAATGGCTTCGTCTTTAAATCTGCCTTGATGCAGAAACACTTCCAAGAGAATTACATGGAAACTTCGCAGTTTCAGTACAGCGATTTCAAAGGACAAATCAAGAACATCGCCGCGGTGAACTTTACCCAAAACGGAGAATATCCTGTGGAAGCTGTAGGTAAATTGTCGATGCACGGTGTAACCAAAGATGTTACCGTACCCGGTAAAATTGTGGTGAAAGACGGTGCCGTGACCTTGAAAGCCAACTTCCGCATCAAATGTTCTGATTACCAAATCAAAATTCCTGCGGCCAGTGCAGCCTCGGTTTCGGATGACATCGCCATCGCCGTAGATTGCCCATTGGCAAAATAACCTTATCCATTTTATCCATGAAAATCACACAATTCTCACTCATCGCGGCCTTCTCGTTGCTTGCCGTTTGGGGGATTCAATCCTGCCAACATGAGCAGATGGGAGATCCCAACGCCGCCATTTGCTTTGAGCGCGATATTCTGCCCATTTTTAATTCCAAATGCGCCATGAGCGGTTGCCATGACGCCGGAAGCTCTGCGGAAGGATATGATTTGTCGACATATAAAAAAATTGTGAGCCGTGGAATCGTGAAAGGAAAACCCAACAGTTCAGAATTATATTCTATTGTTGCAGACGGTGAGATGCCACCGCGTGGTTACACCAAATTGTCGGCAGCAGAGAAAAAAATGTTGTATGATTGGATCGCTGATGGTGCAAAAAATGGCATCAATTGCGCGGTGAAATGTGATTCGGTGTCGTCTGGATTTGCCGCAGTCATTCAGCCCATGATGACCAAATACTGTGTGGGATGCCACGCCTATCCCAATGCATCTGCCCAAGTAGAACTATCGGGGTACATCGGCGTGAAAAATTCGATCAACCAAGGTCTGCTGAAATCGCTGGACCATACCGGTTACTATCCCATGCCCAAAGGCGGTGCAAAATTGAGCGATTGTGAAATTTCTCAGGTGCGCAAATGGATTCAGAGAGGAGCCCCCAATGACTAAGCGTTTCGGTATACTGTCGGCTAGTTTGGTCACAGGCCTTCTGGCACTTGCTCTGCAAGGATGCTACTACGACAACAAAGCGGAAAATTATGGTTCTGCCGGTTGTGATTCAGCCAATCCTACCTATACCAATAACATCGCTCCGTTGATCAACCAAAGTTGCATCGGCTGTCATGGCAGCAGTGGTGCCTCGGCAGGTATATCACTCACCACCTACGATTTGGTCAAAGCCCAAGCCGTGAAAGGCAGTCTGATGGGTACCCTCAAACAAAATGGGTACAGTTTGATGCCTCCCGGTGGCAAATTGAGTGACTGTAAATTGTCGCAGGTCGACAAATGGATTCGAAACGGCATGCCCCAATAATTAAATCGTGATCAAAACAATACTATCCATTGGCATTGTTGGCATTGCGGCGGTTTGTCCATCAGTGACGTTCGCCAAATCATCCAACAGTGATTCCATTTCAACGGTTGCGGGTGCGTTCAGCCCTCAGCAATCCGAAAAATCGCTCACCCAATACATACCGCCGGCCTTGAGCTTGGAGAGAAAGAGTTTGCGTATCATTAACATGCAAGGTGCTGTGGGATTGCCCAAAGGGGAGTGGGAACTATTCATTCAACACCGATTTGGTACCTTTGGCAGCGGTGCCTACAATTGGTATGGCTTAGACCAAAGTTATATGAGAATTGGGTTTGATGCGGGACTGTCAGACCGACTCACCGTAGGGGTATCGCGCAGCAGCATGAACAAAATTGCCGATGCCTATTTCAAATATCAAATCAAAGGAAAGGCAAAGCAATCCGAGGATATCGCCCAGCGCGCTAATAAGTCGGAAGTAACTGCATCTTGGTACAGCAATGTGTCGGTCAATACCCAGCTGCGGGGCAACATTTCTCCAGAGCCCTTCTATTTCAGCAATCGCCTACGTTTTGTGAATACCTTGATCATCAGCAAAAACATCAATGATCGCTTGTTGTTGGCGGTAACGCCGAGTTTGGTACACGTGAATTTGGTGGATTTGTCAACGGAATCCAACGATATCGCTGTGATGGGCGCTTACGGTCGCATGAAGTTTTCGGATCGATATGCGGTTACCGCAGAAATTCAAAAGCCCTTTTTGTCGACCATGCCATCGCCCAGTGGTGCCATGAAAACGGTGAACATACCCGTTAACCCCTACATGGCGTTGGGATTCGAAATTTATACCGCCAAGCACGTGTTTCAGCTGAGCGTGAGCAATGCGCAATCCATGAATGAATCGTTCTACATGACCCAAGAAAACGGGTCGTTTCAAACCTCTAACCTCCGTTTCGGATTT
>JBJTNN010000016.1:0-2942 GCA_046074125.1 Bacteroidota bacterium | reverse complement strand
CCCAAACAGTGGAACGCCCTAAAACTGTTGAATCACAAAGGTGAATTTATCTCTGCCGCCGATGGTGCCGATGTGTTGTCGCTCGCAGAAAGCAACGACATTCCATTTGCCACTGTGGATCACTTGGGAAGTCGTACCGTAAAAGACTTTTTACCCATGCACATCCAGAAAATTCTGGAATTGCCCCTGGTGAAACGAGACCTTATCGCATCGCAAAAATTCAAAATCGCCGTTGATGCCGTTAACAGCGTGGGTGGAATTGCAGTTCCCGCACTTTTGAAAGCCTTGGGGGTTGAAGAAGTGGTGGAAATCAATTGCGATCCTACCGGACATTTTGCGCATAACCCAGAACCCTTGCCAGAACATCTAGGTCAAATTGCGTCGGAAGTGAAATCTTCCAAATGTGATTTGGGAATTGTCGTAGATCCTGATGTGGATCGTTTGGCGCTGATTTGCGACGATGCAGAAATGTTTGGGGAAGAATATACCCTGGTTGCGGTGGCCGATTATTACTTGAAGCATACGCCCGGACCAACAGTGAGTAACCTGTCTAGTACGCGTGCTTTGAGAGACATCACCGAGAAAGCGGGACAACAATACGAGGCCAGTGCCGTTGGGGAAGTGAACGTAGTAGAGAAAATGAAGGAAATTGGCGCTGTGATTGGCGGTGAAGGCAACGGTGGAATCATCGTACCCGAATTGCATTACGGTCGCGATGCCCTCGCCGGAATTGCCCTCTTCTTGAGTCACCTCGCTGAAACGGGTCTTAGCGCTTCTGCCCTCAGAGCCACCTACCCCAATTATCGCATGTCGAAAAATAAAGCGGAATTGCAAGCCGGGACCGACGTGGATGGCATTCTGGAAAAAATCCAAAAGAAATATAAAAAACAGCCCATCAATACCGTTGATGGAGTGAAAATCGAATTCGATAATGATTGGGTACACCTGCGCAAGAGCAATACCGAACCCATTATTCGTATCTATGCTGAGAGTGACAGCATCAACACAGCCGAAAATCTCACCCGCAAAATTTTGCAGGATATCGGCGACTTATTAGACTAAAATAGAGCCCTATGGCAATGCAATGTGGTATCGTGGGACTGCCCAATGTTGGGAAATCCACCCTCTTTAATGCAGTATCCAGCGCCAAAGCGCAATCTGCCAACTTTCCTTTTTGTACAATTGAGCCCAATGTAGGCACCATCACTGTGCCAGATATTCGCATGAATAAATTGGCTTCTTTGGTGAATCCTCAAAACCTGGTGCCAACCACCATCGAAATCGTGGATATCGCCGGATTGGTGAAAGGGGCGAGTAAGGGCGATGGTCTGGGAAATCAATTTTTGGGAAATATCCGAAATACAAATGCCATACTGCATGTGTTGCGTTGCTTCGACGATGACAATATCATTCATGTTGATGGTTCAGTCAATCCTGTGCGCGACAAAGAAATTATCGACACAGAACTGCAGTTGAAAGACCTTGAATCGTTAGAAAAAACCATCGCGAAAATCCAAAAGCAGGCCAAAGCAGGCGATAAAGATGCGGCGAAGTTGCTGGAGGTTAGTGAGGCTTATCAGGCGCATTTGCTCACCGGGAAAAATGCCAGAACCTTGGAGATGGAGCCCGAGAAAAAGGCATTGATCAAAGACCTGAATTTGCTTACCGACAAGCCCGTTTTGTATGTGTGTAACGTAGATCCCGATAGCGTAAATGCTGGGAATGCCTATGTAGAACAAGTGAAACAAGCCATTGCAGGTGAAAAAGCAGGGATTATCTTGATTTCGGCAGCCATTGAAGCGGAAATTGCGGATTTGGAGAGTTTCGAGGATCGACAGATGTTCTTGCAAGAAATGGGACTGGAGCAGAGTGGCGTTGAAAAACTCATTCACGCAGCGTATAAATTGCTGAATTACATTACCTATTTCACGGTGGGTGTTAAGGAGGTTCGCGCTTGGACCATCACCGAAGGAACCAAAGCCCCCGGTGCTGCTGGTGAAATTCACTCAGATTTCGAAAAAGGATTTATCCGTGCCGAGGTTATCGCCTACGAAGATTATATTCACTACGGATCAGAGGCCGCTTGTCGTGAGGTGGGTAAATTGCGCGTGGAAGGCAAGGAATACGTGGTGAAGGACGGTGATTGCATGCACTTCCGCTTCAACGTGTAACGTTAAACCTCCGGTACATAAGGCGTATCGTCGCTCAGATACAAAGGCGTTTCGCCATATTTTACTTTGTATAATTTCTTGATGTAAGACCAGCAATGGGTTTGGAAATCGCCTACGCGGTCCCGAATTTTTTGAGACCCAACGGGTTTTCCGCCGCGTTGTAGTTCGGTGAAAGATCTTCTCACGGGCTCTATGATTTGCTCGCTCAAATAATCGGCGAAATAATTGCCAGCTTTGGTGCAGCGATCTTGCAATCGCAGGGTCAATTCCTGTTGGGCCTGCTCAATTTCTTGGGCATTGGGGAGTCTGTCTAGGTCTTCGAACTGGGTTTCGTGCTCTTTGAAAATTTGTCCGATCGACCGTTGAAATTTTTGTGCGGTGGCTTCAAGCTCTTGGAATTTCAGTCGGATGGGCGATAGTTCCGCATATTTGGCGGAAATTTTACTGCTTTTTTCTTTGGAAATCGCCAGCATCATGCCGTTGAATTCATGGCTGATTTGTCGCACGCTGTAAACTTCGAGCAGTTGTTGCTTTTGAAATAATTGGCGTTTTTCTTCCAAGATTTCCCATAAATCGCGGGATTTGGCTTGGTTTTCATGGAAGTGTATTATGCGGGCATCGCTGAGGATGTTTTGGGCGCGGATGGCGGTGAGCAACACCAAGGAGTCTAGGTTGGTACATCTACTCAACGCTACGTACACTTGGCCGGGAGCAAAGCTTTTTCCCGCATCAATCATGGCTTTTTCGAAGGTGAGACCTTGGCTGTTGTGA
>JBJTNN010000015.1:0-5397 GCA_046074125.1 Bacteroidota bacterium | reverse complement strand
ATCCAACCAGCCACCGGCCAAATCCAAACGAAATGGAATGTCGCACACGGTGCGCAAAGCGGTCGTGCTTCTCGGTGGTAAATTGTTGGCGGGAATGCGGTCTAAAACCACATATTCAATGCCCCGATCTGCCATCAACGCTCGTTTTGCCTCTGAATCGCCATCGGCATTTACCACAAAAACATCGGGTTGTATTTCCAGCAACTCGGGCAAAAAATCCAAATGTCCATCACCCCTGCTAACCCTCGCCTCAAAAACACAATCCAACGCATTGAGGCAATAACATCGCTCGGCTTGATTAACCACGGGGTAACGACCCTTGAGCGCAAAAACCGTTTCATCGCTGCCGATGCAAACATACACGTTTCCGTATTCCGCTGCCGTTTTTAAAAAGGCGATGTGACCGCTGTGCATCATATCAAAGCATCCCGAGACCAAAACTTTCCGCATATCCAATTTCCGTGGTAAATTGCCCGCAAAATATGAAAAGAATACGGCATTCGGTGGTTTTTTTGGTGGCGTTGCTCAGCCTCGTTCCCTGGTTTTTGGGCAGTATTCTGGTGTCGGCGAAATCATTTGCTGTACACACAAGCCCTCGAAATGCTTCCGTCAATGAAATCGCTGAAGACAGTATCGCCCCAAAAATGGAATGGTTTGCGGATGCGAAATTGGGCATCTTTATTCATTGGGGGATTTATGCGGTGAATGGGACATCAGAAAGTTGGAGTTTTCACAGCCGACAAACTACCTATCCGCAATACATGTCGCAGTTAAAGGGCTTTGGGGCTGAAAAATACGACCCAGTGGCTTGGGCGGCCTTGATTAAGGAAAGCGGAGCGCAATACGCGGTGATGACCACCAAGCACCACGATGGGGTGGCGATGTATCCCACACAGCGCTTAACGCCGCCATCGCCTTGGAGCAACAGCGCCTTAGAGCCATTGGCCTATCCCAATAAAAATAAGAAGGGGTCTGACTATTTATGGAATCCCAAACACCCATTGAGTGTGCTGGATCAGTCTCCCGCCCGGAAAGATGTGATGGGGCCGCTGGTCAATGCGCTGCGGGCGGAGGGTATCAAATTTGGCGCGTATTACTCCTTGCTTGATTGGTCTCACGGCGACTATCCGGGTTTTTATAAGGATCAAGGGCGGTATAACATTGCGGAGGATACTTTTCGATGGCACAGTTTTTTACGCTTCATGCACGATCAAATTGGTGAGTTGAGTCGGTTGTATAACCCGGATTTATTTTGGTTTGATGGGGACTGGGAGCACAGCAATGCTGAGTGGAATGCGGCCAAAATAAGGAAAGACATTCTCGCAGTGAATCCCAATGCCATTTTGAATGGACGGTTGCAGGGTTTCGGCGATTATGCCACACCTGAACAGAATATGCCGATTCGCAAACCCCTGCTCATGGGCAGTGATGGTAAACTACACCCCGCGCCTTGGGAGTTGTGTTTAACCAGCAACGACAACTGGGGATGGCGCCCCAACGATACGATGATGAAGACTTCGAATGAGGTGATCCGCATTTTTGCCGAGTGTTTGGGGATGGGTGGTAACCTTCTGTTGGATATCGGACCGAAAGCAGATGGGACAATTACCCCGGAACAAACCAAATTGCTGAAGGATTTGGGTCGGTGGACGAGCAAGCACGCCGAAGCGATTTACGGTACCAAAGCCGGGATGTCTTGGGGGCATTTTTATGGGCCAAGCACGATTAGCAAGGATTCTACGATTTTGTATTTGTTTTTAACACAGGTGCAAGGGTTGCCACGGGACGATAAATTCATGGAGGAGGAAGCCTTGGAGGAGGCCATCAATGAGGTGTTGGGGAAGTCGGGCGATGAACCCGTGGAGTTAGATGGGGGTTCGGGGTTCGCCTATTCCGTGATGATCAAGGGGTTGAGAACTGCGATTGAATCGGCTGAAGTGATGGGTGTTGAAGGGAGGTTGCAACCAAAGGTCGTTGGTAAGATCTCGTGGAGTTCTGTGCCAGGAACGGTATTTATGTATGTGCCAGTAGATGCTTTGGATGAGCAGGTGACTGTATTGAAATTGAAGTTAAAAGCTCCACTGAGTTTGTATGAAGGGCAGGGGGGCTTTCATTGATTGGGTATGAAACAAGTTGCGATGAACAATAAAACAAGGATACAGGGTGGCCTGCGGTTGGCGCTGCTCGCTTTCATGGGGTTGACTTTATGGGGCGATGCAAGGGCCCAAGAACACCATTTGCAGAAATATTATCCGCCCACAGATACGTTGGTGCAGCAAAAGTTGGCAGCCTGGGGCGACATGAAGTTTGGGTTGCTCATGCATTGGGGACCTTACTCGCAGTGGGGGATTGTAGAGAGTTGGAGTATTTGTCCGGAAGACGAGGGTTGGTGCGAGCGGCGCGGGCCGTATGCCCAAGATTATTTTGGGTATAAAAAGGCCTATGAGGGGTTGCAGAATACGTTCAATCCCGTGAATTTCAATCCGGAGAAATGGGCCTCCGCGGCCCGCGCCGCCGGGATGAAGTACATGGTATTTACCACCAAACACCACGATGGGTTTGCCATGTTTGATACCAAGTATTCAGATTACAAGATTACCTCGCCCAATACCCCATTTCATACCAATCCGAAGGCCAACATCGCCAAGGAAGTATTTGAAGCATTCAGGAAGGAAGGCCTGTGGGTGGGGGCCTATTTCTCAAAGCCCGATTGGCATAGTCCGTATTATTGGGATCCTTATTTCCCACCGATGGACCGAAACCCCAATTACGATTTGGAGCGGTATCCAGAGAAATGGGATAAATTCAGGCAGTACACCACGCATCAGATTGAGGAATTGGTGCGCGATTACGGCAAGTTGGATTTGTTGTGGTTGGATGGCGGACAGGTGCAGCCCGCATCGCCAGGATCAGGTTTGTGGAAAGGGAAGGTGATCAATCAAGACATCAAAATGGATGATATCGCGAAGATGGCGCGGAGCTATCAACCCGGGTTGATTGTGGTGGACAGGGCGGTAGAGGGGCCGAATCAGAATTATTTGACGCCAGAGCAGCAGATACCGAGCAAACCGCTGAGCTATCCGTGGGAAACATGCATGACAATGGGAAGCAGCTGGAGTCACGTGAAAAATGAAAAATACAAGCCCTTGGATGAGATCATCCGTAATTTGTGTTTGATTGTATCTCGGGGTGGCAATTATTTGTTGAACATCGGTCCGAGCGAAACGGGAGAATGGGACAGTGCGGCTTACACGCGTTTGGAGGAGATTGGTGCATGGATGAAAGTGAATGGGGAGGCGATTTATGGCACGGAGCCCATCGCGCCGTATTCGCAGTGGAAGTATAAGGCCCAGGAGTGGATGTTTACTTCGAAATGGGAGAATGGGGAATGGGTGGTTTATGCGATTTTACAGGGGAATTACGACCTAGGCAAAACAGTTGATTTGGATGTGAGCGAATTGGTCAAAGCGTGGTCGGCCCGCAGAGATTCATTGTTGCCGGCGGATGTTGCGGTGAAGGCCGTATCGGGTTGCAGGGCTCAGCTTTTGGGCTATGCGGTGAAAGAGGAGCGGTTGTCGGTATTGGGTGAGCAGCAGCTAACATTGCCCAAGGAGATGGCCTATCAAGTCAGGAAAGTAGAATCGGTGGGGCCGCGGGGCAGTACAATTATTCGGCCGGAATCGTACCGCGACATGCCCGCGGCAATGGTGTGGAAGTTGCGTTTTGAGTGAGTAATGTCGTTGGGTCCTATGGTATAACGGTAGGGCTATTAAAAAG
The DNA here is from genome assembly GCA_046074125.1 of Bacteroidota bacterium. Classification (GTDB taxonomy): domain Bacteria; phylum Bacteroidota; class Bacteroidia; order NS11-12g; family UBA955; genus UBA955. The sequence goes on along the minus strand of JBJTNN010000015.1, from coordinate 1,620 downwards.
AAAAGGCCTCGTCATCGACGAGGCCTTTTCTTTTGAAGATGATTTGTGATTATCCAGCGTTGCTTACGTTCACTGCATTTAAACCTTTCTTGCCGTCTTTCAATTCGAAATTAACGGTATCGCCTTCGCGAATTTCGTCTTTCAAACCTGTAACGTGCACGAAATACTCTTGACCGTCTTCGTTGTCGATGATGAAACCATAGCCTTTGCTGTGGTTGAAGAATTTAACAGAACCTGTTTTCATTAATTGGTATTTAAAATTTGTAAATAAATTGAATGGGCAAGATAACTACCTTTTTCAGATAAACAACCTTTTGCTGTAATTAATTGTATAAATCTGTAGTAATCTGGGACGAATCGATGAAAAAATAGCGTTTTAGGCAGCTTCTCCCAAAGATTTCATGTAGCGAATGTGTGAGCGAACCGCGTAGCCAAACGTGGGCATCTCGTTATATTTCACGTTGTATTTTTCGCACAAAGGCACCAAAATCTTATTCAGTGCAGGGTAGTGCACGTGGCTGATGTTTGGGAAAAGGTGGTGTTCCGTTTGGAAGTTCAACCCTCCCATAAACCAGGTTGCAAATGCCGATTTGGTAGAGAAGTTGTTGGTTGTAACCACCTGGTGGATGGCCCATTCGTTGGGAATGCGCTCACCGCTCATGTTGTATTCAACCCCGTTTTCAAAGTGGGTGGTTTCTACCGCATGTGCCAATTGGAAAACCAAACTCAACACAATGCCCATAGAAATCTGCATGGCCATGTAGCAAGCAAATCCCCATCCAATGCCCAAGAAGTACAAAGGAGCCACTACATAAAGCAGGGTGTATCCAATTTTTGCCGCCCAGAAGATCAGGTGTTCGCTGAGGGTCATTTTGGGCATGGGCTGTTCGTTAACTGCACGGTTGAAGTACTTCATGAAATCGTTGGCGTACATCCAAAAAATAATGGAGATGCCATACAAGAAGAACATATACAGGTGCTGATTTTTGTGATAGGGCTTGAAAGGTTGTGACTCGCAGTGGCGCAAAATGGGTGCTTTTGCGATATCATCATCCAGACCATCAACGTTGGTCCAAGTGTGATGCAAGGTGTTGTGTTTGAATTTCCAGATAAAGGCGTGGCTGCCCATCAACCCCAAAGAATTTCCAAACAATTTGTTTACCCATCCTTTGGATGAGAAGGCTCCGTGACAGGCGTCGTGCATTACGTTGAAGCCCGTGAAGGTGTGCATTTGTCCAATCAACACAAACAGCAAAAGACTGCCCCAGATAGGCATTGGGATACCTACCGCAGGAATGTTCAATGCCAAAACCACCAGAATTGGGGTGAGGATAATGGCGAATGCAGTTTTACTCCACAATACCCAGTTTCCGTTTTTGGAAATCTTGTTGGTTGTAAAGTATGCGTCGACTTGTGTTCTTAATTCGTTAAAGAAATCGTTGCCGTTATTGGCGAATTGTACTGGTTTGGTTGCCATAATGAATTTATCAAATTACGGCCAAATATGTCAAAAAATTAGCATTCAACCATCACTTAGTGTAAAAATAACACGAATTAGAAGGCAATTCCTAAACGAATTCCAGGATTGGCAAATAGGGTTAGTCCAAAATTCTTGCCCAT
>JBJTNN010000014.1:0-5537 GCA_046074125.1 Bacteroidota bacterium | reverse complement strand
GGCTTGGGCGGCATCGTTCTGGGCCTTATCATTGGCAATTTGGTGGGTGCGGCCTTGGGTGCGGGCTTTGTGGCGCCTTGGGAATGGATGGTGTTGGCACTGGCGGTGTGCGTTTTTGTGGGCTTGGTGGCGGGATTGTATCCTGCGCAGAAAGCGGCAAAATTGGATCCCATTGAAGCCTTGCGCTTCGATTGATGGATTTTTCGGTTAGGACATCCCTATTTTTTCCGTTCGAGTTTACACAAAGCCGATAGTTTGGTTTTGTTGGTTTCTCCGGTGGTGGGGTTGCTGGATGTCGTTGTTGAGCTCGATTCGAGGGTGATGTCGTTGTTGCTGAGTCGCTGAAGATTGAAAACGCCGCCTCCGAAAATGGTGCCAAGACCAATGCCTTGTTCATCGGTAATTTCCAGCGTGTATTTTGATTTCGCCGTTTGTCGCCACACCCAATACCCATCGAGGGTGAGGTCTATAATGTCAACACTGGCATTGTGCTTTTCAGTATACGAAATGGTGCCATCGGCTTTGAATTCGATGCTTGCAGAACCTTCGTAGGCGGTGGGGTTTGAAATTTGTCCATTCATCAAGAAAACGATGTTGCCAACGTTGTTTTTGAAGGTACGATTTGTTATTGCTGTATCATTGGTTCCAGGATAGGCGAAGGTGCGTTCCCTGGTGCTGTTGCTTTCCACGATGTTCCATTTGCCGATGAGTCGTTGATTGCGACTTCTCAATGAAATGAAAGGGTCATCGCTGCCTTTTTTACAGGAGATGATGGGTAGCATGAAGCTTGTGATGATGGTTGCCAAAAGGAGGTTTTTCACATTGGCTAAGTACGTGCACAATGCAAAGGTTTTGATTTTTGCTTTGTCATTATTTTGTAAAGTTCGCCATTTGTTTGGCGATTATGTTGTTGTTGGTCAATCGTATAAACGACCCGGGGGAGGCTATGCCTCCCCCGGGTAAGGGTGTTATTTGAAAAATCGAATCGACTTGTGTCGACAAAAATTACATAAACGGAATTTTGCAAACGGTGGCTTTGAGCAATTTTCCGCGGACTTCCACGTAAATTTCTGAGCCGGCTGCAGCGAATTCGCTTTTTACATAACCCAATCCGATGGCTTTGTTGAGGCTAGGGCTCATGGTTCCGCTGGTTACTTCGCCAATGACTGCACCGCTGGCATCGCACAAGGGGTAGTGTTGACGGGGAATTCCTTTATCGACCAATTCAAAACCAACCAACTTTTTGGTGGGCTTGTTGTCTTTGATGGCTTTGTGGTGTTCGCTCATCATGAAGGGGTGGTTGAACTTGGTGATCCAGCCCAAACCTGCTTCGATGGGTGATGTTTCATCGTTGATGTCGTTGCCGTACAAGCAAAAACCTTTTTCTAGGCGGAGGGTATCACGGGCGCCCAATCCGATGGGTTTGATGCCAAATTCTGCACCTGCTTCGAAAACCTTATCCCACAGTGTGCGGGCATCGGCATTTTTCACGTAAAGTTCAAATCCGCCAGCTCCGGTATACCCAGTGCAAGAGATAATCAACTGCAAACCGGCCAATTCACCTTCTACGAAGTGGTAGTAGGGGATTTCAGAGAGGTTTACGGCGGTTAGTTTTTGCAGGGCTTCGGTGGCTTTGGGACCTTGGATGGCGAGCAAGCTATAATCGGGGCTGACATCGGTGATGGTGGCGCCAAAATTTTTGTTTTGTTCGTGGATCCATGCCAAGTCTTTGTCGATGTTTCCCGCATTGATTACCAGCAGGTATTTTTCGGCATTGAAGCGATAAATCAACAAATCGTCGACGATACCGCCTGTTGCATTGGGCATGCAAGAGTATTGCACACGACCGTCGTACAGGGTGCTTACGTCGTTGGTGGTGATGTATTCTATCAGGTCATAGGCTTTGGGGCCTTCCACCCATACTTCGCCCATGTGACTTACATCAAATACGCCCATGGCATTGCGTACGCACAGGTGTTCTTGGATGAGATTGTCGTAGAGTACAGGCATATTAAATCCTGCAAAGGGGACCATTTTTGCACCCAGCGAGCTGTGAAGATCGGTTAGGGCGGTTGATTTTAGCGCTTGGTTGTCTGACATGGATTTGATTTTTACAAAGATAATGAAAAAGCCCCGAAATCGGGGCTTTTTCATTGGATGGCGCGAAGGGGCGAGGCGGAGCCGAGCCCTCATTGCGGCGGGAATCCGCCGCAGAAAGTCGATGCAATCACATCACTTTGTAGGGAAAGGTTACTTCAACGTCGGTTTCTCCCACACCACAGGTGCCATTTTTGATTCCTGGCTGATGCTTTAATCGAACCACTACCACCCCGAAATCTTTGCCCAAGGGTTTCCATTCTGTACTCAAGCCAATGGGTAGGTTGTTGGCATCTTTGTCGGTGGCCGTGATGGTTAACCCCACCGGTGGCATGGTGATGCTCGACACTTCATAGCAAACGAAATGGTCTTGGGCCTCGTTTTTTACTTCCAAAGTGATGTCTTCCATCTGCCCATTCTGCTCATTTAAAAATGTTAACGTGCCCATGTAAGGATTTCCTCCCGGGGTCACTTGTCCGATTTTAATGGTGTCTGGCAATACCGGAGCATTTCCACCCACACCATCGAGGTCTTTCCATGTGTACTCTGAGGGTGTTCCGCCGGCCACACTCAATGAAAGTTTCACCGTGGTGATGAGTTCGCCTTCTTCTTCCTTCGGACTGCAGGCGCTGAAATTTAGGGCTGAAAATGACATTGAAACGATCAATGTTCCCGTGAATAAGCGATTGAACATTTTTTTGGTGTTGCGATTCATGGTGTAGTTGTTGTCAGATTGCAGGATTGGATTCATGATTGCGCGATGATTGTTTTGAACGATGGTTTTCGTCGTATATCAAGCCGTCATGTTTGTGCTCATGGTGATGGTGCACATCGTACAGCCATTTGATGCCGATGTTGGTGCCGGCCTGGTTGGTGAAATAACGGAATCGATCCATATAATCGCGGTAATTCTTGTTCCCCAAATTCTCTCCATAAATCACCCAGTGGGCATGTTGGTCGTGTCCTTTGGTGTTGATCTGCAATTGGGCATTTACCAACAAATACCCATTGGGAGGGGGCAGGAAATCGCTCCCAGTTGTATAAAAGGGTTGTTTGCCCACGCCTATCGCTTCGAGCATCAAGGTAGCATGTGTCCAACGTTTGTGGATTTGCAGTTGGCCTTTCGGACAAGGTAAGAAGTTGGGGTATCGCACAGTTTGGGCCGATTGAACCCGTCCGTACAAGCCGCCGAATCGCATGGAAAGTTGCAAGCCGCGGGACACCCAATTTTTTGAAAACTGGATTTCAGCCCCTGCATATTGGGTTGGTAGCTGTCTGTATTCGTATCCCGGAAATGCTCCGCGAACGGTAAGAACAGGGGTTTCCATTGGATATAACGCAATGAAATTTTGAGATTGCTGGTAAAAAGTGGTGAATCTGAGGTCTTGGTTGAGGCCCGTCTTTTGCCACAAGAGTTCTATTTTTTGTCCAGTTTCGGGACGCAAGTTTTCATTGCCCTGTTCATAGGATGCTGCGCCATGGTGCACGCCACGGGTGTACAATTCGTTCACGCTAGGGGCTCGCCATAGCTGGCTAATATGGACTTGTAGTTGTTGTTGATCCCATTGTTTGATGAGGGAATAGGCCGCCGATCCGCCCAATTTGTGTTGCCACAAGTCGAGGGTGATGCCATTGATTTTGGGGAAAACGTGGCGAATGAGGTAGTCTGTGCGCAAGACCAGTGATTGTTGGGCACGTGGATTGGACTTATGGCTGATGTGGCAGTGAAAATTGGGTTGCCATTGCTGGTAATCGGGCAGAAAATAATAGCCGGCATATCGTTGCCATTGGCTGGTGTTTTGGAAAACCCATCGGTACTGCCATTGGGTTGCAGGTCGCGCCTTTTCAAACCCCGTGTATTGGTTGATTGTGCCTTGCCAAAGATTGAGTTGGGCGAAGGTCTTGGCGCTGCTTCTGTGGGGGTCATATTCCCAGCGTTGGTTCGATTGCAAGGAGATTTTGTGGTGTACATAAAATTTGCCGAGCACGAAGTTTCGGTTGTTGTAGCTCGCCTGAACATGCATGGCTTGTTGCATGGGGCGGTTGATGCGATACGAAAATGGAGCATCGGTCAAAGGCTGGCTGCGCTGCATGGCGGCGAGTAGGTCGCTTACAGTGCCGATGTGACTCTCGGCGAAAATGCCCCCGCGAAAAGCATAGGCTTTTACATGGAATTCGCGTTCGGATTGCGCTTTGAGGCCCCAGTATCCCCGCTGACTGCTCCAGAGATTCCCGTAGGAAAGGCTGGCTTCCCGGGTAGCGGTATTGCTCAAAGTGTGGGTGGGGGTGTTGTAATTTCCGGTGATCTTTCCCGAATACAACCAATAATGACCTTTTCCGTAGGGGTGTCGCAACAGCGACAAATATTTCAGAGAACGACCGGGTTGTTGTTTTTCTCGGCCTTGGATGTATCGCCCTGCCACTTGAACACCTCCGCCATTGGATTGGGTGGATATGAGTTGGGTGTAGTCGCGATTGAATTGGTGGAAGTCGTACTGATTCACCAAATTGATGGCGTTTCCCCAGGCATCGGCAGCCACAGATAGGGCTTCTGTGCCTCGAAGGAGCATTACTTTTTGCGCACCCCAGAGGTCGGTTTCGGGTGCGTGATCCAGCCCCCAGGTTTGTCCTTCCATCCTAAACCCGTTGCTGAGTATGGGTAGGCGCTGTCCATACATCCCCTGAACCACAGGTTTTCCAATGCCCATCCCGGTGCTCAGGGTTTGGGTCATGGGAAGGGGTTCCAGAGATCTCGCGAGGTTTTGCAGCGGCATGGCTTGCAGTTGGTTGCTGCGCAGCGCATCGCCTTGTGCGGGTAATTGGGCTCGGATTTGGGCCGATGCCATGGTTTCTGCCCGCAGGGAATCAACATCATTGACAGTAATCCATTGGGCGGTGAAGGAATTCGCATTCAGGACAACCCGGTAATGGCCAGTGGATTCTGGATTATCGGGGTTTTTACAGGCGATATTCCCGTGATAATGGTGGCCTTGATGGTTGATTTCTATCTCAACTACGGGTGAGCAGAGTTCGCCAATTTTTGCCCATCCCAAGGTGTTGGTATGCGCAAGACTGTGGCTTTGCTCTACAAATATTTCGGCGTTGCCAATGGGGGATGTGGTTGCGCTATCGGCATGGAAAAGTTGAATGGATAACCCATAGGGACAATCCTTTTTCTGCGCGTTTAGGCCGATAATTAGGGAGAGGGAGAGAAGAAAGGTGCTGATTGAGCGTGCCATGCGTATTGGATTTAAAGCATCTCCATAGGATAAAATTATCCTTGCTGCATGGCTGACAAATTAGGCAACGGATTGCAGCTGATTGGTCATTTCGCGCAGTTCGTCGCGGTTGAGGGCGTTTTCTGAGCGCACGATCAACGACAAAAAGTACACGAAATTCTCCTCAGGCGTTTCAATTTCTTCAGCCAAATCGATGTCAAA
>JBJTNN010000013.1:0-3128 GCA_046074125.1 Bacteroidota bacterium | reverse complement strand
CATTGCGGTGGCCGGTACCCACGGAAAAACCACCACCTCCACACTGGTGGCTCATCTGCTGAATACCTGCAATATCAATTTCACCGCCTTCCTCGGGGGCATCTCCTCCAATTTCGGCAGCAACTACTTCCGCAAAACCGATGGCATCAACCCACCCGTTGGGGGAGAAATCATCGTGCTGGAAGCCGATGAATTCGACCGCAGCTTCCATCGCCTGAACCCCGACTTGGCCATCATCACCGCGATGGACCCAGACCACCTCGACATTTATGGAACCCCCGAAGCATTCACACAAGCCTTCGCGGATTTCACAAAACTCATTCGCACTTGGGGCGGCGCCGAGAAACCCTTGCCCTCAACCCCAAAACCCCACGGCGCCGCCCTCATGATCCATGAATCGCTGTCGCTCCAAACCCCCGATCACATTCTTACCTATTCCTACGGACTCCAATCCACCTCCGCTGTGCAAGCCCAACAAGTGCACATCCATCAAGGAGATTTTTGTTTCCAATACAAGTTAAACCAACACGAGGTGGCTGAATTCCGATGCGGACTTCCCGGCCATCACAACGTGCAAAACGCACTGGCCGCACTGGGGGTTTGTCACGCCTTCCTTGGACTCCCCATCGACCAACTGCAGCAAGGCATCGCCACATTCAAAGGAGCCAAGCGACGGTTTGAATACATCCATAAAACAAGTCAATACGTGGTGATCGATGACTACGCCCATCACCCCGAAGAGCTCAACGCCATCATCGGTTCGGTAAAAACCCTGTACCCAAACAAAAAAATCTCGGGCATCTTTCAACCCCACCTGTTTAGCAGAACCCAAGACTTTGCCCAAGGATTTGCCAGCAGCTTATCGGCCCTTGACCAACTCTACCTCATGGAAATTTATCCTGCGCGCGAACTCCCTATCCCTGGCGTCGATAGCACCTGGCTGTTGAGCTTGGTAAGTAACCCAAACAAAGCGCTGGTTAACCCCAACAGCATCTTAACGCAGCTGTCTGAAAATCCCGCCGAAGTATTGCTGATCCTTGGTGCCGGAGATATCGATCGCATTGTCCAACCCATTCAATCCCTGTACCATGAACTGGAAACCCGCATTTAATAAACGACAATGGATGGTGGCCATGTTGTTGGTCTTACTGGTAGCCGTATCCATCTTTTGGTCGGCCATCTCCAAGACTGCCAAAAATCGCCTCGTGGAATCCATGGAGATCACCATACTCCCCCAAGGGAAAGCCCTTTTCCTCAACAACACCATCCTCGCCGATTCTATACAATCTGTGATTGGCAACCCCACGGGAAGAAGCGCCGCCGACCTCAATATCCAAAAACTGGAAGCCCGACTCAACAAAATCCCTGCAGTAAAAAAAGCCGAAGTATACATCGCCCTAGATGGCGTACTCAAAGTAAAAATTGAAGAACGCACCCCCATCGTACTGGTAAACAACACCCAAGGAGAAGAATTCTACCTGGATACCCAAGGCGTCATGATCCCCAACAGCACACCCAAATTTTGTGATGTTTTGGTGGCCAACGGCAACGTGAGAAATCGGATGGCCTCGGGCAAAATCATTGCCGGCGAAACCGCCAGAAACTTACTCTCCGTGGCCAAGTTTATCGCCGCCGACTCCCTGTGGAACATGCAATTTCAACAACTGTATGTAGATAATTACAACGATGTGATTTTGATTCCCCGCGTTGGAAAACATAGCATTGTTGTAGGCAACGGCGCCAACCTACCCGAAAAGTTCGGAAACCTGCGTCTTTTCTACGATCAAGGCCTGAAAAGCACCGGCTGGGATCGCTATAAAAGTGTAGACATTTCCAACCTCAATCAGGTAGTAGGAACCCGCAGTGGTCAAGAAAGTGTACAAATCAAAGAAGAAAAGTCCAATAACAACAACAGTAGATAATCGCGCAGAAACCCCAAAATAACCCCAGTACAATTACAAAAAAATATGGCTATCAATAACAATATCATCGTAGGACTCGACATCGGAACCACCAAAGTGTGTGCGATTGTTGGTCAAATGGCTGAAAACGGCAAAATCAACGTTTTGGGCATGGGAAAAGCACCCAGCCAAGGTGGCGTATCACGCGGAATGGTCGCCAATGTGGCCAAAGCAGTTACCGCCATCCAAACGGCCGTGGAAGAAGCCATCAAACAAAGTCAAGTCAGCATCAAAACCGTGTTTGTGGGCATCGCAGGTCACCACATCAAAAGCTTGCAGCACCGTGGCACCCTCAGCCGCAAACAATGGGATGTTGAAATCACCGAAGACGAACTCAACAAACTCGAAGCAGAAATGGAGAACTTGGCTTTGTCGCCCGGACTTGAAATCCTCCACGTTTTGCCTCAAGAATATCGTATCGACGGTGAAGAAGGCATCAAAGACCCCGTAGGTCGTGTGGGCGTCCGTGTTGAGTGCAACTACCACATCATTACCGGTGAAACGTCTGCCGCAAAAACCATTTTCATGGCCGTACGTCGCGCTGGACTCGAAATCGCCGACCTCATCGTAGAGCCCGTGGCCTCCGCCGCCGCCGTTCTCAGCGAACCCGAAATGGAAGCCGGTGTGGCATTGGTCGATATCGGAGGTGGTACCACCGACATCTGTATTTTTGACGATGGCGCCATCAGGCACACCGCCATTATCCCCATTGGTGGCGACCGCATCACCAAAGATTTGCAAGAAGCCTTTGGCATTTTGAAAGACCAAGCCGAATTTGTGAAAGTCAATTACGGCAGCTGCTACCCCACCGAAGCCATGAAAAATGAAGTGGTAGTGGTTCCTGGATTACCCGGTCGCGCACCCAAAGAAATCTCATTGTATGCCATTTCACAGGTCATTCGTGCCCGCGTGGAAGATATCATCCAAAAAGTAGATTTCGAAATCGTGGTATCAGGCATCCGAAACAAATTGGCCGGAGGTATTGTACTCACTGGGGGTGGTTCTTCTATGAAAGACATCACCCAATTGTTCAACTACTTCATTGGCTTGGAAGTGCATATTGGCTCGCCCGGACAGCGTTTGGGAAAAGGCATGATCGACGAAGTACGCAACCCCATGTACGCCACCAGCATTGGCTTGGTATTGAAAGGTTTTGAATTGGCACAG
>JBJTNN010000012.1:0-3353 GCA_046074125.1 Bacteroidota bacterium | reverse complement strand
CAAAATTGCGAATGTCCTGTATGCTCTTTTCAAAAGCACTCTCTGCCAAAATAGATGGACCTGCAGAGAAATTATGAATCTTTGACATAGTAGCCTTTACAGTTACAATTTTACGCGTATAATTGCGGGTAAACAAGCACTGCACCATGTTTCAAGCCAAAGGTTTTACAGTTTTTATCCTCTTTTTAGTGAGTCATATTTGTTATGGCCAATACGATGGTTTAAATGGTGAAACGAAAAAAGAAAACACAGAAACATCTGACAACAGCAAAAAAACGCCGCCAACCGATAGTCTGATAGATGATTACGAGGAAAAACCCAGTTTCAGCAGTCAACTATCGAGCTACAAGGCGATAGAGTTCATGACCAATGGAAGTCAATACTCCCTGTTTCTTTGTTTTGATCCTCAAGCGGGCGTGAGTTTGAACGACCGACTTTTTCTCGGTGGCGGGGTAAACTTAGGCATTTACAACACCACGGGCATGGGTGGCGCCTTCGGATTTTCGCGGATTTCCTTCAACAAGATTTTCTTTCAAGCCGAGTATCGCGCCATCAACACATTCGTGCCCAGTGAAAACAAGCGCGATTGGGTAAGCAGTCCCATTTTATTGGTCGGTTTCGCCTACGATGAATCAATGTCGAGCTGGGCCTCGGTGGGTATCTCCGTCAACGGAGATTTCTCGCGTTCCATGCCCTTTGGGGCGCTGGTTTACCGGTTTGGTGTTCGTTTTTAGTCCTGAAAGCCAGACCTAGTAAATCACATTCAGCACTGCCCAAGGCAAGGCACCCAGCAACAGGATCAATCCACCCAACAGCATCAACCAACCACGATCCACCACAGGATTGTCGTTCGAGGGTTGATTCATGAAGGCGTGTTTGAAGAATTTGAAATAGTATCCTACACTAATGGCCGATCCCAACAAACCAACACCCACCAACCATGGCATGTGTTGCCAAGCAAAAGAGAACAGGTAAAATTTGGCGTTAAAACCCGCACTTACGGGAATCCCGGCCATCGACAAAACACCCACCGCCAAAGCAATTGCGGCCACGGGCGATTTCTTGGAAAGTCCATCAAAGGCAGCAAAACCTCTCTCCCCTTGGAACGACACTTGATTTGCTATAGAGAAAACCAACAAACTGGCCATGGCATAGGCCAATCCGTAGAACAACAAAATAAAGGTATTGGTACCGTCGGCTATCAACAAGAACATCACCAAATAACCGGCATGAGCAATGCTACTAAATGCCAATGTACGCTTCACTGATGTTTGGTTTAATGCCGCCAAGTTTCCCCATAAAATGGTGATGGCGCCCAATACCGACATCCAACCTTTCCAAGCATCAGCAATACCGCCAAATGTGCTCAGGAAACGATAGAATGCCACGAAGGCCGCAATTTTAACCACGGTGGCCATATACAACGTTGTGCGGTTTGGACTGCCCTCATACACGTCGGGTGCCCAAAAATGGAACGGCGCCGCCGCCACCTTGAACAACAAACCCACGCTCATCAACACGATCCCCGCATTGATTAACACTGGCAAAGGCATTCCTTGCATGGCATGCATGAAACTGGGTTTAATACCCATCATTTCAAGTTCCAAAGAACCCGTACCACCATAGATGAACGCTGTACCCAACAAGAAAATCCCGGTTGAAAAAGCACCCATCAAAAAGTATTTCAACGAAGCTTCATTGGAAGCCAAATTTGATTTGTTGGCACCCGCCAACACAAACAATGGAATCGACAACACTTCAATGCCCAAGAACAACATCACCAAATGCTGGTAAGACACCATCATGTAAGCGCCACACAAGCTGAACATCATCAACCCCAGCTGGTCGTTGCCAATGACTTCATTCTTTCTGAACATCAACAGGATAAAGCCAACAATAAACGCCAACAAAGCAGCAAACAAATGTTGCTCTTTGCCAAACTGCATCATATTGGCAGGCACCCAAGACTCCAAACCGTGAAACGAAACCAAGTTGGCAGAACAGGCCCAAGACAATCCCGCCGAGACGAACAAAGCCAACGCCGCAAACAATGAATAACTCGATTCACGTTTGTTTAATCCCAAAAACAACAGCACCACCGCGCTGAAAAAGGTTACAAAAAGTGCAATCATGACATTACCCCCCTTGCTTCAGAAACCCATTGACCGATTTGAACAATACTATTGTGCACGATATCTATCATCATTTGTGGCATGAAACCCAACCCCAAAATCAAGGCTGCAATGATTCCAAACGCCAATATTTCATTCCATTTCAACGAGGCCACCTCTGCCTTCCCCTCACCAAACATGCTAAACTGAACCATTCTGAAAATGTAAACAGCACAGAAGATGATGGTCAACCCCGACAACAAAGCCATGCTCGGCTTGTATGCGTACATCGACTTCAACAACAACAATTCACCAGGAAAACCATTGGTAAAGGGCACTGCCACAGTTCCCAAGGCAATCAACATGAAGAATATCATGAACAATCGGTTCGATTTTGCCAATCCCCCCAACTCACCCAAGATGCGTGTTCCTGCACTGCGCTCTATCAATTCAATCACCAAAAACAATCCCACCACATTGATGCCGTGTACAAAGAGTTGAATCACGCTGCCTTCCAAACCCTCTAGGGTCAATGTCATGATCCCAGCGGCAATCAAACCCACGTGCGAAAGCGAAGAAAACGCCACCAATCGCTTCATGTCTTTCTGTCTCATCGCAATCAAAGCACCATAAATCACCCCAGCAACTGCCAATCCCACAACCCAAGGTTGGAAGAACTCCAAACTCTCTGGAGCCAAGGGCAAATACCAACGCAACAAGCCATACAAGCCCATCTTCAACATAATACCACTCAACAACATCGTTCCAGCGGCAGGTGCATTTGTGTACGTATCGGCCTGCCAAGAATGGAATGGCAACACCGGAATTTTTACCAAAAAAGCCAGCAAAATGCCGCCGCCCACCAACAATGATTCTGTGTGTGACAGCTCCACCGCCCGCAACGCCTCAAACGAAAATGATAAATTGGCCGTGTGCAAAAACAAGTAAATCAAACTCGCCAACATCGCCAAAGAACCCACAAACGTGTAAACAAAGAACCGCAACGTAATTTTGAAGGCATTCTCACCACTCATCGTCAGTGTGATGAAATAAATCGGAATCAACGCCAACTCCCAGAAGATGTAAAACATCAACCCGTCCTGCGCCATGAAAACCCCATTCAACGCCCCTTGCATAAACAAAGTAAGCGCGGTGATTTTGGTTTGATTTTCATCGTTGCGAATCCCACCAAGTACAATCACAGGCACCAAAATATTGGTTAACAAAAGCAATACGCCCGTA
>JBJTNN010000011.1:0-4912 GCA_046074125.1 Bacteroidota bacterium | reverse complement strand
CTGTGGAACATCTCCCTAAGGAATGTCCTGTCTAACCATGACAATTGTCCTATTTTCGCACCGTAGCCACCCGTAATTTTACCCTAACCAATCTTAACTAACATGAAAACGCTTCGTTGGATTTTCGCCCTGCTACTTTTTATCAGCAGCAACAACCTGATGGCACAAATTCAGGCTACCCCCGATAATGATGAGCCCGCAGTGACCACCACAGACACCGCCAAACGCAAGAAAAATTTACAATTGCCACCCCTGCCTACAATTCCGAAAAAAGTCCTTTCCCGGGAAGACTCCCTCGCCCAAGTAAATCATCACGCCTCTCGCTACATTTTTGCCCCGTCTGCTTACCCCATCAACAAAGGCGCCTTCTACTACCAAAACTATGATGTGCTGCTCAATGATGTTCAAATGGGGATTACCGATCAGCTGGGTGTGGGCATTGGCTATGCATTCCCCCTGTTCATGTACCTTACCCCCAAATATTCCATGCCCCTGCGTAAAAATCATACCTTGGCCGTGGGAGATATCGCCGGATTTAGCGTATTCACCGGCGCCGATAACATGATGTGGCTCAATACCTTTTATGGGATGTATACCCTGGGAAGTCCACAAAATAATGTGAGTCTCGGACTGGGAATGCTCCGCTCCAGTGAAGCCGATGGAAGCCTTGCCGTTACCAATGTCTCCGGCATGTACAGCATCACCCGCAATTTTTATTTTGTGGGCGAAGCCTGGTTCAATAACCGCAATCGACGGTTTGTTTCGAGCTACGATAACTGGAAATACGACGATGTAAAAATGACCTATGCCCCCGAAACCGTCCCCGTAAATGCCATGCTCAAACGCAGCACCCTGTTTACCTCGGTTCAGTTTCGGATTATCGGACACAAACAACGCACCACCGCCTGGTCGTTTGGTGTATCGAGCTACTGGGAACACGGCGATCGATTTGATTATTCTGCCACATTGCCCGTGTGGGACAATGCCACCGCGCAAATGACCTATGTTTCCCAGGATTTGACTATCGGACCTAAAAACATCTTCCTGTTCATTCCGTCGTTTACCTATGTGAAGAAAATTGGTGACATGAACGATGTGAGTCGTTAAATATTGATTCTGCCGCTGGATTGTTTCGATGCGAGGAGGTCGATCGCCACAGATGAAAATTCACCGCAGCAATTATTTATATTTGCCTTTCTATTATGATATTATCTGATCAACGCATCCTCGATGAGATGGAAAAGGGGACAATCAAAATTGAACCTTACGACCGCAATTGCTTGGGCAGCAATAGTTATGATGTGCATTTGGGCCAGCATTTGGCGCTATACGTAGACGCAGAATTGGATGCCAAAAAACACAATACCATCGCCCATTTCGATATCCCTGAGGAAGGGTATGTGTTGATGCCCGATCAGTTTTATTTGGGTGTGACCCTTGAATATACCGAAACCCATGCCCATGTGCCGTTTTTGGAAGGCAAAAGCAGTACCGGTAGGTTGGGGATCGATATCCACGCTACCGCAGGTAAAGGCGATGTGGGATTCTGTGGCAACTGGACCTTAGAAATCTCCGTGAAAAAGCCCGTGAGGGTGTATGCCGGGATGCCTATCGGACAGTTGATCTACTTCCCTGTAGACGGAGAGATTCTTGTGCCTTACAACGCCAAGAAAAACGCAAAATACTCAGGCCAGCCCAACCGCCCGGTCGAAAGTATGATGTGGAAGAACCAATTCTGATGTCCTATCTTTGCGGGACGGATGAGTAACGCTGAGATTTTCGAAAAAGTCATTTCCCATTGCAAAGAATACGGGTTCGTATTTCCTTCCAGTGACATTTATGGTGGATTAACCGCTGTGTACGATTACGGCCAAAATGGCGTTGAATTGCGCAACAATTTGCGTCAGTACTGGTGGAAATCCATGACCCAGCTCAATCAAAACATTGTGGGGATTGATGCAGCCATCTTTATGCATCCCAAAGTGTGGAAAGCCAGCGGTCACGTTGATGGGTTCAGCGATCCGATGATTGATAACAAAGATAGCAAGAAGCGCTATCGGGCCGATGTGCTGTTGGAGGATCATCAGGAGAAAATCCGACAGAAGATCGACAAGGAAATCGACAAAGCCGCCAAGCGATTTGGTGAGACTTTTGACGCAGCGATGTATCGAACCACCAACCCCCGGGTAATGGAATACCAAGCGCAGATTGACCGCATCGATGCCGTGTTGAAAGAGGGTTTGGAAACCGGAAATCTGGCGATGATCAAAGACTTGATCGACGCGGAAGGGATTGTTTGTCCAATCAGTGGCTCGCGCAATTGGACCGATGTGCGTCAGTTTAACTTGATGTACAGCACCCAAATGAGCGCCACCGACAATGGGGAAGACAGTTTGTATCTGCGTCCGGAAACTGCCCAAGGTATTTTTGTAAACTTCTTGAATGTGCAGAAAACGGGTAGGATGAAGTTGCCTTTTGGTATCGCACAAACGGGAAAGGCCTTCAGAAATGAAATTGTGGCACGGCAGTTCATCATGCGTATGAAGGAGTTTGAGCAGATGGAGATGCAGTTTTTCGTGAAGCCCGGAACCGAATTGGAATTTTATGCGTTTTGGAAAGCGCAGCGCCTGAAATGGCATAAGGCTTTGGGAACGCCCGATGCCAAATATCGCTACCACGATCACGTGAAGTTGGCGCACTATGCCAATGCCGCGGTAGACATTGAATACGATTTTCCGTTTGGCTTTAAAGAGGTGGAGGGCATTCACTCACGCACCGATTTTGATTTGGGCAAACACGAAGAGTTTAGTGGCAAGAAATTGCGCTACTTTGACCCTGAATCCAACGAGAGTTTCGTGCCCTATGTGGTGGAAACATCCATTGGGTTGGATCGATTGTTCTTGCTCACGTTGTGTGAGGCCTTTGCCGAGGAGTCGGTGGATGGCGATACCCGCACAGTGTTGAAGTTGCACCCTGCCATCGCGCCGGTAAAAGCGGCCATTTTGCCTTTGGTGAAAAAGGATGGATTGCCAGAATTGGCGGAGCAGATTTACAATGAATTGCGCATCGATTACAACGTATACATCGAAGACAAAGACAGCATCGGAAAGCGTTACAGGAGAATGGATGCCATCGGAACGCCTTTCTGTATTACGGTGGATCACGACAGTTTGGCCAACCAGGATGTAACGGTGCGTTACCGCGACACCATGGAGCAAAAACGCGTGAAAATTGCCGATTTGGGGGCTTTGCTGCAATCGGAAGTATCGATGAGTGCCTTATTAAAGAAATTGTTATAAACGAATAAACCTATCAAACCATGAATACTGTTGAGACGATTGATTTTGCCGGAGAGCGCGTGTTGGTCCGCGTGGATTTTAACGTGCCTTTGGATGCCGAGTACAAGATTACCGATGATTCTCGGATGACGGCGGCTTTGCCAACCATCAAGAAGATTCTGGGCGATGGGGGTTCGGTGATTTTGATGAGCCACTTGGGCCGTCCGAAAGAAGGTCCAACCGAAAAATACTCTTTGAAACACTTGGTGGCCCATATGTCTGAGCTGTTGGGCAGCAACGTGCGTTTCGCCTCGGATTGCATTGGGGAGGACGCGGCCCATTTGTCGAGCAGTTTGCAAGCCGGCGAGGTGTTGTTGTTAGAGAATTTGCGTTTTTACAAGGAGGAAGAGAAGGGTGATCGCGATTTTGCGGCAAAGTTGGCGGCCTTGGGAACCTTTTATGTGAACGATGCTTTTGGTACGGCTCACCGGGCGCATGCAAGTACAGCGATTATTGCTGATTTCTTCACTGCGAGGAAGGCTTTTGGGTTTTTGATGGCCAAGGAAGTCGCCAACGCCAATCAGGTGATGAAGGCGCCCCAACGTCCGTTTACCGCGATTGTGGGTGGTGCGAAGGTGAGCGATAAGATTTTGATCGTAGAGAATTTGTTGAACACGGCCGATCACATCATCATTGGTGGGGGTATGGCATATACTTTTTACAAGGCACAGGGCGGAGAGATCGGCAACAGTTTGTGTGAGGCAGACCGGTTAGAGACTTGTGTAGAGATTTTGAAGAAGGCGGAAGCCAAGGGGGTGAAAATTCATTTGCCCGTAGATTCTACCATTGCCGATAAGTTTGCGGCGGATGCCAACACCCAGAATTGCGCGAGCGATCAGATTCCAAGCGGTTGGATGGGGTTGGATATCGGGGAGAAGGCTTGTGGGGCTTTCAGGGAGGTGTTGTTGAACAGCAAGACCATTTTGTGGAACGGTCCGATGGGCGTGTTTGAAATGCCTGCTTTTGAGCGCGGCACCAAGACGGTGGCTCAGTCGGTGGCAGACGCCACGGTGGCTGGGGCTTTCAGTTTGATTGGTGGTGGCGACAGTGCGGCGGCGGTGTATCAGTTCGGGTTCGACGACAAGGTCAGTTATGTGAGTACGGGCGGCGGGGCATTGTTGGAATATTTCGAGGGCAAGGTGTTGCCGGGGATTGCTGCGATAGAGGGTTGATTGGGGCCGGTTGAATTAGCGCAGGGCTGATTTTTCGGCTTCTGTTAGTTGGTCGCAACTGGTAAAAAACGCGATGGCGATGTCTTTGATGGGCGATGGGTTTTTGGCGAATTGAAGGGCCAGGGGTTTGTCGACCGCCATGTTTTTTTTCATGTTAATGAGTGAGGGGGTGCCATACTCAAAGGAGTAGCGGAGGAAGCGTATTTCTAAATTTTTGGGTTGGAGGATGGCGGCGGCATTGAGTTGTTGTTGGGCTTGGCTGGCCAGGGAGAGTTTGGTAGTTGGGGAGATGGAGGCCCGAGCCCGGAGGGCGAGGGCCGTGCCGTAATAGGCTTGGGCGAGTGCGTCGCTGCCAGCATGCGGCTTGGTTTTGGTTTCCAGTGGTAGGATCCCCATTTCGCT
>JBJTNN010000010.1:0-6623 GCA_046074125.1 Bacteroidota bacterium | reverse complement strand
ACATCCACACTGCCCACATCGGGAAATTCTTTGTAAAGCACGGTTAGGCCGCCTTCCATTTTGTATTTGTCTTTTACAATGCGATTAACAATCAAGGGCGCATCGATTTGGATGGCCTGTTTGATGTCTTTCAAAGGCATTTGTTGCCAAAAACCCAATAATTGGGTAGCATTTCTATGCATTTCTTTCACCACGATGCCAGAATCAGTGCCCAAGAAACCTTCATTGGCTTGCATGGGTAAAGTATCATTGAGGGAAGAATCTGATGTTTGGGTTTTTTCGTTATTGGTTTCAGATCCTGACTGACAAGAAACAAAAAGGAACAGCGCACCTGTTACCAAACTCAACATTCGCTTTTTTGCAAAAATCATCCCTGCAAAATACACGATTTTTTGGGGATTTTGATGTAGGTTTGTATTGTGAAATTCGTTGCCGAGATAGAAATCTTACCCCTCAAAGGATTATTGGATCCCCAAGGAAAAGCAGTAGCCAACGGGCTACCTAAAATTGGTATTACCAGCGCTTCCAATGTTCGCATTGGCAAGTTCATCACCATGGATTTGGATGCTGATTCTGCTGAGGAGGCCCACAAAATGGCAGAAACTGCCTGCAAAAAACTGTTGGCAAACCTCATCATGGAAGGGTTTAACATCAGAATTTCCGCCCAATAACCATGATTGTATACAACGTCACTTGCAACCTGCATCCTCGCATGGCTGAGGAGTGGTTGGCATGGATGAAAGAGGAGCACATTCCCGAAGTCATGCAGACGGGCTGCTTCACTGAATGCAAAATTCTCAAATTGCTCACCGAGGTTGAGGACAATGACGGTGTAAACTACGCCATTCAATACACTGCGCCTAATATGGGCAGTTATCAGCAATACCGCGATGAATTCGCACCGGCTTTGCAAGCAAAAACCAAGGCAAAATACGGTGATGATGTACTCGCCTATCGCAGTTTACTGGAAGTAATCATGTAAAATTATGAGCCAGATCAAAGCGTTATCGATTGAAGAGGCGCTATCCCACACTGGCTCCTATTGTTGGATTGATGTTCGAAGCGAAGCAGAATTCGAGCGCGCACACATTCCGGGATCCATCAATTTGCCTTTACTCAACAATGAAGAGCGGGCTTTGGTTGGAACAACCTATAAAATGGAGGGCCGCGAAGCGGCTGTTCAAGTTGGCTTAAGATTGATCGGCCCAAAATTCGAGACCTATTATCAATCGCTCATCACTAAGGCAAAAAACGAGAACAAAAAATTATTGCTGTATTGTTGGCGGGGTGGTTTGCGAAGCCAAATTGCTTCAACGTTGGTGCAGTGGAGTGGGATGCCTGCTACTATGATTCAGGGAGGATATCGCTCATTCCGCCATTGGGTATTTTCAACGCTTGAAACCAACCGCGATTATGTAATCCTTTCAGGGCACACAGGCACTGGAAAAACAGAAGTCTTGCATCTGCTCAAAAATGCCAATGCCAACGTGGTGGATTTAGAGGGTCTTGCCAACCACAAGGGCAGTGCGCTCGGAGGACTTGGGCTACCGCCTCAGCCCAAAAATGAACAATTCGAAAATTTGGTGGCCACCGCTTTGCATCATTGCATACCAAACCAACCGGTGTTTATTGAAAACGAAAGTAGAACCATCGGCCATTGTGCTGTGCCGCAAGGATTGTGGGATGGCATGCAAACTGCCCGTTTCATTGAGCTCAACATAGATCGCGAAACCCGCATTCAACGCCTTTTGTTAGAGTATGGATCCTTTCCGGTAGCTGACCTCAAAGAGCAAACGCAAAAATTGCGCAAACGCCTTGGCGGACAGCACGAACAAGCCGCAATATCTGCCTTGGAAAATGGAGAACTCAAAAAATGGGTAGAGCTCTTGCTGGTGTACTACGATAAATCGTATTCGCACTTTTTGGAAAGGCATCAAATCAAAGCCCAAAAAATGGACTGGGACTGGAACCAAAAAGAGTCCTCATTGTTATCCTTATTGACATTATCGAACCATGGAATTACAAAATAAAGTCGCCGTTGTCACAGGCGCTAACAAAGGAATCGGACATGAATGCGTTCAACAATTATTGGAAAAAGGGGCCATCGTGGTGGGCATTTGCCGCAGTGGCTGTAGCCATTCACATCCCAACTATACCTGTTTAACGGCAGACGTTAGGCAATGGGAGGGGCTATCCGAAGCATTCAGCACAATCATAGAAAAACATGGTAAGATTGACATCCTGATCAACAATGCGGGATTGGGGTACTTTGGTCATTGTGATGAACTGCCCATTGAACAGTGGCATGAGATGTTTGATACAAATGTAACCGGGTTGTTTTATGCCACCCGATTGGCATTGCCCACCATGAAACAGCAAGGCTTGGGTCACATCGTCAACATTTCTTCAATTGCCGGTTTAGAGGGATATCAGCAAGTGAGTGCGTATTGTGCCACCAAATTTGCCGTGCGTGGATTCAGTGATGCGTTATACAAGGAAGTTCGCGACTTTGGGGTAAAAGTTACGTGTGTTTATCCCGGTTCTGTAAAAACTGATTTCTTCAGACATAGCGAGAATATCAAGGCGCACGACAACATGTTAATGCCCCAAGATGTGGCTCAGCAGATCATTTATTGCTTGGAATCGCCCCCAAATTTTCACAATGTGAATTTGGAAATACGCCCACTTAAACCTCGGGGATAAGCCAACTTTTGGAATGGGCGATCTCAGGAGCGCACCCAATTAAACGTTGGTTTCGATCCTTTTACAGGAAAGTAGCCATTTCTGAGGCCAACTTTTGGGCTTCTGCAGCTGCGGCTTCTTTGTAGTCTTCTCCGGAGGAAGCGTACAAAATGCCTCTTGACGAATTGACCAACAATCCCACATCCTCGTTTGCGGCCGCTTTGGTAATATCCTGAAGACTTCCACCTTGAGCACCAACGCCTGGAACCAACAAAAAATGATTGGGTATCATGGCCCGAATTTCTTGCACCAACTGAGCACGTGTGGCACCTACTACAAACATGAGTTTCTCTTCATTGCCCCATTTGCAAACGGTTTCAATCACGCGTTCGTAGAGTTTTTTGCCCTCATATTCTCCCAGTTGGAAATCGGCGTGACCCGCATTGCTCGTCAGTGCCAAACAAATCACCCACTTGTTCTCAAACTCCAAAAAGGGACGTAAACTATCCTCTCCCATGTAGGGTGCCACTGTAATTGCGTCGAAAGGCAAGGTATCAAAAAACGCTTTGGCGTACATGGAACTGGTATTTCCTATGTCGCCCCGTTTGGCATCGGCAATTTTTAATGTATCATTGGGCAAATGATTTAGGGTTTCTTCCATCCATTCCCATCCTGCTTTTCCGTATTGTTCATAGAAAGCTGTGTTTATCTTATAGGCCACGGAGTATGGGCTTGTAGCGTCTATGATGTGGCGATTGAAATCGACCAATCCCTGACCATTTTTGGATAATACACTTGGTAGTTTTTCTATTTGAGTGTCTAATCCGGTACAGAGATAGGATTGTTTCAAACGAATTTGCTGTATGAGTTCTTGCTTATTCACGGCACTGCAAATTAAGCAAAACCGCACGGCATCTTCATGAAATTCATGTAGGTTTGTATAAGATGAAGTTGAAGCAACTTATATTGTGTGCATTGGGGTTGATTTTACTCCTTTTCAGTTCTGAAGCCTCTGCACAATATGTAAAAATAGGCGATGGTTCTTATGCGGGTACATTGGGTGGCCCCATGGTTGCAAGCACAACCCGTGATACCCAAACTTCTCGTTTTGCTTACATCATTCCCCGTGCGGTATTGGGCAATATGGTGCACCATGATACCTTGGTTTCCATGGAATTTT
Organism: Bacteroidota bacterium; assembly: GCA_046074125.1. Lineage (GTDB taxonomy): Bacteria > Bacteroidota > Bacteroidia > NS11-12g > UBA955 > UBA955. Next base: position 2,761 of record JBJTNN010000010.1, on the reverse strand, counting down.
ATCGCGTGGCAGGATCAGCCCCAAACACCAGCACCACCTGCAAAATTTGGCTCAGCAATACGAATCGAACCGATTTTGGTACCGGAAAACTTCATTTTCCCACAGAAAGAAACAACGCACAACTTGTTTTTTCAGGCAGTCCGTCCAGCTACATTGGAGGCACCGAAAAATTCTATAACCTACCCTTTAACAACAAGGCCTATGTATTTGATACAACCCAAGGCGACAACCTCGTTTTGTTGGTAGAATACAACCAAATCAAAAAGCAAGCCTCTACATTCCAATGGTATTTCGAAGGACCCGCCACGGTGAGTTCATACGCAGTAAATCAGGTAAAATATGGGATTGGCGTAAATCCGGTTGACAGTCTGCCTAGTAGTACGAGTTATCACGCAACCATGATTTTCAATTTTCCCAAATTCAACCAAGATTTGGCCATAATCAAAGTGTATACACTGGGTAAAATCCCATTGCCTTTGGGCAAGCCGGATAGCGTTCAAGCATTGCTCAGAAACGTTGGGAAAAAGACCCTCAGCAACTTCACGGTCTATACCCACTCAAAAGGCTATAACAAGCAAAAAGACAGTTTTCAAATCACGTTGTTGCCCGGCGAGGAATCCTTCTTTGATGTGCCCGCGCTCAACCCCCTCAATGTTGGATTAGATTCTATTTACGTAACGAGTAACGATAAAAACAGCAGTAATAACAGTGGGGTTTCTTACAGGTTGGGCAATCCAAATATTTATAGTTATCGCGATGTAACTCTTTCTCCCGCTCCCGGTGGTATTGGTTTTAACGGTACTACAGGCGATTTTGTAGCCCGGTTCTTTTCCAATTCACCCAAGTATATTAACCAAGTTACGGTCGCCTTCGGATTTGGGGGTGAGCCATTTAAGGTGGGGATTTGGAAATGTGATTCCATCACCAAAAAACCCAGCACACTGATTTATCAGAGTGATTCACTCACCAGCAAAACCGGGAATTACATCCTCGACTTTAAAAAACCCGTGGCCATTAATGGGTCGTTTTTTGTGGGTGTTAGACAATTGGGCACAAGCAATGTGTCATTTGGATATCAAATGGAATCGCCCGTTCGTCCAAAAACCTTCTATTATGTAGAACCCATGGGATCCACGAATTGGGTAGATTTCGCGCCAGACGCTCCTTACAAATTTCTCATTGAACCCAGGCTTCAGGCCGATGTAGATATTGCTGCCATATCCGTAGATCAACCGCGCGATTCAATCAACAAATACAACAAAGACACCATCGCCCCTGAGGGCATTGTGGGGAATATTGGTGTTCAAAATGCCACAGACAGTTTTGACATACGTTGTGAGATTTGGTATGGTGCCAACAAGCAGTATAGCCAAACCATTCGCGACACTTTAAGCAGTGGCGCCAAAAGAAAATACGTTTTCCCAAAAACCTATATACCCACCTCTTACGGCGAGCACAAAGTCATGCTCATCGTGAAAAAATTGGGCGATCAAGTTTCTGATAACGACACTCAAACGCGCCTATTTTATGTGGGTGTAAAACGGGATGTCATGATAAATTCTGTGTACGAACCGAGCGAGGGCAGTGGCTATAACTACAAAACAGACACGCTGATGCCTATGGCGAATATCCAGAACATTGGCTATGACAATTCCCCCACATTCACCGTACGATGCCGAATGTTCCAAGGGACTAAGGTGGTATATAACCAAACCCAGCTGCTCAATTTACCCAAATTTCAATCGAAAATTCTCTTTTGGCCCACCTACAAATGCGGCGATACCGGAAAAATCAAGGTGGTTTTCACCACAGAAATGACAACGGATGCCTACAAAATCAACGATACCCAATCTCGGTATATCTTTATTCGAAAAATTGTAGATATCGGCGTGGATTCCCTGCGGTCGCCAGATGTAGCTACTTTCCACAAACCCGGTGTGGCGTTGCCCATCAAATATTTCATTTATAACGATGGCTTGGTGGCTGCTTTCAATGTTCCCTTTTACTGTTCGATATACGGTCCAACCGGCAATCGCCTCTATTACGATTCGGTAAAAGCCTATTTACAAGGATTGTTTGGCACAGACGTAACGATGCCTAAGAACTTCACGCCCAAAACTTTGGGACAATACAAGTTGGTGGTAAAAACCCGGTATAATTTGGACCTGTTCAATGACAATGATTCAATGGTTCGATATTTCAATGTGGGCAAACCTTATGATTTCAAGGCGTTAGACATCAAACGGCCCGCAAAGAATGAAGTGTTGAGTATTGGAAAGCCCAGCATCGCGCCGAAACTGGTGCTTCAAAATTTGGGTTATTTGAAAAATACAGGTCCTGCAGTTTGCGAAATATTTTTCAATGGCAATCGCATTTACTACGACATTAAAAACATTACGTTGGACACAGGCAAAACGGATACGGTAGTTTTTGCGGCTACGTTTAGACCCATGAATGTGGGTGAGTTTACCATCCGTTGTTATGCCAATTTGGGTTCAGACATGGACAGAACCAACGACACGCTGTTACAGAAATTCAGTGCCGTGGTGGGTAAGGACGCCTTCCCAACTGGGGTAAAAACCCACAATGATAGCACCCGATTTGATTTGGCTGACACCCTTCATTGGGTTGATGTGGTTATTGAAAACCAAGGGGCCGATAGTATCCGAAAGGTGTTGGTGAATGTCTCAATCTTTGAACAATCACAAAGAACGGCTTACGTTTCTCAAGTAACACAACTTGCTGGAAAACAGCAAGGTAC
>JBJTNN010000009.1:0-3816 GCA_046074125.1 Bacteroidota bacterium | reverse complement strand
GTGGTTGAAATGGTGTTGAATTTGAAGCAGGTGCGTTTCAAATCAAATTCCTCAACAGATGAGCAAGAGAAAATCTTCATCTCTGTGAAAGGTAAGGATCAGTTTTTGGCTGGCGACATTGGTCGTTATACCAATGCTTTTAACATTTTGAACCCAGAATTGGTTATCTGCAACATGGAGCCTACTGTGAGCATCGAACTCGAAATTACCGTGGGTAAAGGTCGTGGTTATGTGCCTGCAGAAGAAAACAAGGTAAAAGATGCCCAAATTGGTACCATCGCAATCGATTCTATTTACACGCCCATTCGCAACGTGAAATACAGCGTTGAAGACTTCCGTGTAGAGCAAAGAACCGATTACGAGAAACTGGTGATGGAAGTAACTACCGATGGTAGCATCCACCCAGAAGAAGCCATGAAAGAGGCTGCCAAAATTTTGATTCAGCATTTCGTATTGTTCAGCGATGAGAATATCATGCCTGAGTCAAAAGCAAGCAAAGCGGTTGAAGAAGTGGATGAAGGATTCTTGTCGATGCGTAAAGTATTGAAAACTCCTTTGGCTGACTTGGATTTGTCGGTTCGTGCATACAACTGCTTGAAAGCGGCGGAAATCAAAACCCTTGGCGAGTTGGTTAATTACCACATTGATGACTTGTTGAAATTCAGAAACTTTGGTAAAAAATCATTGTCTGAGTTGGAAGAGTTTGTTCGTGAAAAAGGTTTACACTTTGGAATGGACGTTGCCAGATATAACATTAACGAAGACTAATTAAGAGATGAGACACGGAAAGAAAATTAATCACTTGGGAAGAACCGCTTCACATCGCGCTGCGATGCTGTCGAACATGGCCTCTTCTTTGATCATACACAAGCGTATCGTTACCACCGTAGCGAAAGCAAAAGCATTGCGCGTGTATGTTGAGCCCATTATCACCCGCAGTAAAGATGCGTCTACCCACAACTACCGTACAGCTTTCTCTTACTTGAAAGATAAGGAAGCCGTGACCGAATTGTTCACTGTAGTAGGTGGCAAAGTGGCCAACAGACCTGGTGGATATACCCGTATTTTGAAAACTGGCAATCGTGCCGGTGACAATGCGGAAATGGCCATGATTGAATTGGTTGACTTCAATGAGTTTTTCGAAGGTTTCAACGCCGACAAGAAAAAGTCTACTACCCGTCGTTCTCGTCGTGGTGGTGCTACAACTACTGCAAAAGCAACTGCACCTAAGGCTGCTGTAGCCGAAGCGGTTGTTGAAGAAGTGGTTGCAGAGGAAGTGGTTGCAGAGGAAGTAACTGCGGAAGAAGTTGCTGCTCCAGTGGCCGAAGCTACTGAAGAAACTCCTGCTACCGAAGCTCCTGCTGCAGAGGCATCAGATGCTACTGAAGAGGAAACCAAATAAGAACCCCCTTTAATCAATACGAAAAGGCCACCCAATTGGGTGGCCTTTTCTTTTTAGGTGAATTGAATTTCTGAGCATTCCCGAAATTTATGGGTAACTCATTGTTTGAAGTTTCCATCAATGGTAGTTCATTGTTTGAAGTTTCCTTCGATGGTAACTCATTGTTTGAAGTTTACTTCGATGGTAGTTCATAGTTTGAAGTTTCCATCGATGGTAACTCATCGTTTGAAGTTTACTTCGATGGTGATGAAAGCATGTCTGATTGTTTCGTTACGTGTCAATGTAAAAACAGAGATTCAAAATGTCAATTACAAGCACAGTAGAATTACTGTGCTTGTAATTGTTCTTCGGTAACCCCGATTTCTTTCAATATATGATCCGCTTTTGAAACGTATTTCATTACGAATAAAGCATAGCGTATGTCGCAGCCGATGGAACGACTGTAATTCTCGTTCCAAGCGTAATCGTTGATGGTGGCTGTAAAACTTCGGTCGAAGTTGATCCCTATCAATTCACCACGTTCGTTCAAAACAGGAGATCCACTGTTGCCACCCGTAGTATCTAAATTGTACAGCATGCCCACGATCACCTTGCCCGTTTTGGGATCTTTGAAGATGGGAGCCACTTCTTTGATTCGCAAATTGTCGGCCACTACACTGGGTAAACGGTAATCTGGTCGGGTATTTGCCTTTTCGAAAATCCCATCTAAGGAGGTGTAAGGTTGGTGTATTTCGCCATCGTTTGGACTATAACGACGAATGTAACCGTACGTTAATCTCAACGTGCTGTTGGCATCCGGAATAAATTGGGTGGCTTTGAAATCGCGACGCATATCCAAATAGATGGGCATCGCAGCCTTGATTTTCTCCTCGATTTGAATGTTTTGCGTCATCACAGGTCCCATAACCATATTTACCAATCGGCCCCACTGACTCAAGGCATCTTCTTTGCCGATGTTTGAATCCCACCATTTGATGTTGTATGTATTGTGGTTTGCTTCTGTGATGGATTCCGAGGCGATTTTGGCGCTTGAAATCATTTGTTGGATTTGTCCGAGTTGGTTCACCTTGGTTTTAGCAGCCGCGAGATGAGCGAATGTTTCAGGACTTTTTCCGTTCAACATGATTTTTAGCCGCTGATTGAAATAAGATTGCGGTTGACCAAAAAACATATCTGCTTTGCGATAATCCCTTGCCGTCGTCGATAAATTCTGAACAATACTTACGCCTTCCGATACCATTTTGGCCAATACCCGTTTTTCAAGTTCAGCGTTTAGTGGTGCTTCGATACCAGCGAGTTGTTTGAATAAATTCGCCAATATTTCCTTTTTGGTGTCCGCGATAACCTTTGTGCTGGCGATTTTGGTGGTGGTTGCATTGGCAATGGCCCACCGCATTTTGGCATTTTCTATGGCTGCAATGGCATAGCTGTATTTGCTTTGATTGTTTGTGAATTGTGCCCAGTAGCGCACCTGTTGGGTTTTGTCTTTGATCTGCCAAAGCACCCGCAAAGAATCTATGGCAGCAACACCCGTTTCTTTGTAACGCGGTTGATTGCTCGCCCAAGTCCGCATCTGATTTTCCTCGGTGTTTCTCGCTGCTACCAATTGGGTACGCCTTAAGCCTTGAATTTTACCGCGATAATTTTTCTCTACGTTCTCCAGGCTCTGTACATCGCCCGCAAAAGCCAAGCGTTCCGATTCGTTGTTCTTGGTGATGTCTTTGATTTGGCTCAAATACCAGCTGTAAAAACCCTGAATTTTGGGAAGATGAACCGATTCTTGGAAGGCCAAATAGGGGGCCGTTTCGTTTCTGAATGTGCGTCCAGGATAGCCCATGATGAATACAAAATCACCTTCTTTGGTGCCTTTGGGGTTGATTTTTAGCGTTTTCGCGGGTGTAAATGGCACATTCTCGCTGCTGTATGCCGCGGGTTTGCCATCTTTCCCCACGTAGGCACGAACCAAACTAAAATCACCGTTATGTCGGGGCCATTCCCAGTTGTCTGAATCTCCGCCAAACTGTCCGATGGTTACCGGAGGCGCCAAAACCAATCGCACATCTTTCAAGAACACATACCGAAAGAGGGTGTAGGTTTTTCCAACAAACATTTCCGAAACTTCGATGCTTTTGTCGGGGTGTTTGGCCCTTTCCTCGGCAACGATGTTGCTTATATTTTTACTGATGCTCGCTGCACGCTGGCTGGCCGAAAACGATTCGTCGATGCCCCGTAAAACCCGGTCCGATACATCTTCGTAGCTCTCTGTGATTTTGCATGGCATGTTGATGGGGATTTCTTGTTCCTTGGTTCTTGCAACAAATCCGTTTTCTAGGTGATTGTTCTCTACGGTGCTTGCATCGGCAACGGCACCATATACGCAATGATGATTGGTGATGATCAACCCTTCGTTTGAG
>JBJTNN010000008.1:0-4909 GCA_046074125.1 Bacteroidota bacterium | reverse complement strand
GATTCTATCGGACGTTTGTTTTCATCAAATCGAAACCGAATCTCTTTGGATTCAAATCGCAGTGCGCCGTTGGCAAATCGGATGGATTCAAAGTGTTTGGCCATGCGATTCAGTAATCTCAACGCTTCCACATGATCTCCTTTGCCCGTTTCGATCACTTCTTGGGCTTCTTCGTAGGCGAATCGACGTTTGCTATTGATAACGGTTTTGCCAAACCATTGCTTGATGATTTCAAAGGAAGGCGACAGCGTGAAAATCACACTGAATGCCAATCGATCTACATGTGGCTTCAGCGAACATAAGTCATTGCTTAACTTCTCTGGCAACATCGGAATTGTGCGATCGACAAGATAGACACTTGTGCCGCGTAAAACTGCTTCTTTGTCGATGGGTGATCCAGGCGTCACAAAATGCGATACATCGGCGATGTGAACACCCAACACATGGTTGCCATCTTTGTCTTTGGTGATGGATATGGCGTCGTCAAAATCTTTGGCATCCGCAGGATCGATGGTGATACAAAACACATCCCTCAGGTCTACACGTTCACCCCAATCTTTGGGAGAAATTTCATTGGGAATGGCCTCCGATTCTTCAATGACTGCATCGGGGAATCGGGTATTGAAACCGAATTCTGCAACAATGGCGTGCATTTCAGTGTCGGCCTGACCCACCTCGCCGAGGATATCAATAACCCTGCCCAATGGGTTTCTGCTGTTGTGGGGGAAGTCATAAACCTCTATAATGGCCTTGTGTCCATCGTATTTTGGGTCAATGACCTCCGTGATTTTGATGTCTTTCAGTCCGTTTTTTTGCAGTAACCCAAACGCATTTTTTTCAAACACATCCAAAATGGCGCTGTAACGCTGTGGGACACGCTCCAACAATCCAATGGATTTGACATAGGTTCGCTTGCCTTTGGTTCTAATTTCACAAGTAACGAGGTCGCCGGGCAGTAATTTGCCCACCATGTCGTTGTCCATGTATACTTGTTGCATTTCACCCTCCAATTCCATGCGAACGTAGTAATCTCCTCGGTTCGACAATACCAATTCGCCCTGTGATTTAACCTTAGGTTGAATGGGAGAGTAGTTGCCGTTAGAGGGTTCTCGAACCAATCGACGGTTGGCCAACTTCATCAGGGCCTGGTGAACCATTTCCTTGCTAAAATTGGCATCTTTGGGTATGCGAGAAAATACTTGATTAACGTTATAAGTGCCGCGACCGGCATTTTCTAATACAGCCAGAACTACGCGTTCTGGGAATGTGATTTTACTTCGATTTGACAAGAGGGGTAATAAATAAGAAAACTAAATAATGGGTAAAGTTACGCATTATTATTGGCATCTTGGCCGTGATGATCGTGCTCGAAATAATCCAAATCCTTGTGGAAAGCCTCCTCAACGTTGTAAGTGCCCCAGAATGCAAGTATCAGACAAACAGAGCCAATGATCAATGCAGCCACGCTGAAGGCGCGACCATCATAAGCACCGGACAAGGTAAATTCATGGGAAAAATATTCAAATCCCATAGTAATTAGCAGTACTCCGCCTCTCACAAAATTGGGTACAGTGGCAGCAACTGTGCTGCGAATATTGGTTCCGAACTGTTCTGAGGCGTTTGTGACAAAAATGGCCCAGTACCCAGTGACTGCGCCCAACAAAAATGCGATGAATCGATAATAGTTCTGGCTGCCGGTAGGTCCGTACAGGAATACCAACGTCATGATTGCGATACCGGTTAAATTGATATAGATCACCCGTTTTCTGCTCTTGAACAGTTGGCTTAATAGGCCTGAAAGCAAATCACCTGTGCTCAATCCCACATAGCTCCACATCACCATTTCTGGCGTGGCAACGGCAAAAGATTTTAAGGATTCTGCGTTTGCATCCATGCCCGTGGCTGCCAGGATTTCAGGAAAAAATTTGTGCGATAGGGCAATGAGAATTCCCACAACAAACCATACCGGCAATCCAATTACGATACAAGCAAGGTATTTTTTAAAATGGGTTTTGCGAAACAACATAAAGAAATTTCCGCGTTTCACATTGGTTGTGGTAGCCGATTCAAATAACGTGCTCTCGAATGTACCGGCACGCATGAGTAGTAACAACAAACCCAGCACGCCCCCCACGATGTAGGCTGTTTGCCAGTTTTCCAACTCTTTACCTGTAATTTGACTCATGAGCTGGGTGATGCCATCGCCGTTTTTTGCAATAAAAAAAGCGAATACAGCCCCCAACGCACCGAAAGTTACGATGATCATGGTGCCAATTCCTCTTTTTTCTTTGGGCATCAATTCACTCACCAGCGTAATTGCTGCACCCAACTCGCCCGCAAGACCAATTCCCGCAAGCAAACGCCAGAATTTATAGGCTTCCACTGTGGTAACAAAGGCATTGGCAACGTTTGCCAGACTATACAACAAAATGGATCCAAACAGTACGCTTACCCTTCCTTTAACATCGCCTAAAATGCCCCAAATTAATCCGCCAATCAACATACCAGCCATCTGCCAACGAAACAAAACGGTTTCATAGGTATTCACATCGATATTTAACGATGAAAGACTGTCTTTCTTGATGATATTGAATAAAATCAAATCGTATATATCCACAAAATAGCCCAAGGAAGCAACGATGATTAATAAGGCAATGTTCTTTTTTTGTTTCATGAGAGATAGGGCGACAAGGTACGACAAAATAATTCTAATTCGGAGGCATCGAGATCATCGAAATGCGCCATGTGTTCGCTGTCGGCATCGAGTACACCCCAAAAATCTCCACGAACATTCCAAATGGGAACCACAATTTCACTTTTGCTGGCAGCGCTGCATGCGATGTGCCCTGGAAATGCTTCCACATCTGGTACCACGAGTGTTTTTTCTTCTTTCCAGCTGCTGCCACAAACACCCTTTCCAAAGGCTATGCGGGTGCAAGCCATAGGTCCTTGGAATGGACCCAGAATCAATGCTGTTTCTTGTTTGCGGTAAAATCCAACCCACCACCAACCAAAGGCCTCTTTTAATAGGGCCGATGCATTGGCTAAATTGGCGACTTCATCAACCGAATCATCTAAGAGAGTGGATAATTGCTGGTTAACTAAATCGTATTTCTCCGATTTAGACATGCTCTGCCATAAAGGATGCTCCAATGCTGAACTCATGAGTGCGAATTAAGCCGATTTGAAGGATTTATTCGTCATATACAAAGTATTTTTGGCTAGCCCTTGAATCCGTTGTAAATTGCGAGTTTATTTTATAAAAACTATCAATGGAGGTAATAAACACCAAGCCGTTTGAGGTAGTATTCACCTTCGTCAGACACCCACACATGGGGGTTTTGGTTGAAGCGAATGCAGTGCAGTTGTTGGAGAATGGTAATCCATCATTGACATTTCAACGTATTAGAGAAAAGACCGCTGACTATTTTGGGCTAAATCCAGAACAAAAAAAGGTCGTTGAGATATTGGAAGGCTTCGAAAATGAGGCCATCATGAAGCGGTTTTACAAAGGGACGAGAAAAATCAAGCCGGCAGATTTTTTCATCAAGCAGTTCGACGAAGACACCAAAAAAGCGGTTTTGGCATTTGTTGAAGTGGAATTGCTCAAGGTGATCAAAGAGGTCAAGAATTACCAAATGTATTGGGCTGGAAAAACAGGCGAGCCCATGGGGATGAAAATTGATTTTTACAATGAACCCTCCACGCCATTGTTTCACTTCCGCAGGGATGAAACGGGCATGAACTACTTCGTAACCATCAAACATCGGGGTGAAAAAGTCCATTTTTGTGACCCTGATAGCGAATTGCTCATAGCCCAGCCCGCGTGGTTGCTCACACCCAATCGTTTGTTGTTTTTTGGTGCCAACGTTGAAGGCAAGAAGATCAAGCCCTTTTTGCGGAAGAAATTCATTCACATAGATCCTCACCAAGAAGCCGCCTACATGCAGAAATTTGTTGGTCCCTTGCTGGAAAACCACGATGTATTTGCCGTAGGGTTTGATATTGTAACAGACCAATTGGAGGTCCAGCCGCTACTGAAACTGACATCCAACTGGGAGAATCCGCACCTGGTGCTTTACATGAAATACGGAAATTGGGTGTTCCCATATCATGTAAATAAAAAAGTAAACGTTCGCTTAGAGGAAAGAGAAAACACTTACACTTTTCATCGAATTAAGCGATTGTATTCTGTTGAAAAACAGAAGATTGAAACTTTGAAAGAATTGGGTTTGATTCAAACGAATGGCAGTTTGTTTTCTTTGGATTCCGCAGATTTGGATGCCTTCGATATCGTCTCTTGGCTCAATGAAAATCGCGGTGCATTGGAACGTGCGGGATTCGAAATTCAACAGGAAGACGGCAGTACACAATTTTACCTGGGCAGTATACAATTGTTGGTAACGGTAAAAAATGGCATCGATTGGTTTGATGTTCACGCCATTGTTAAGCTTGAAGGATTTGAAATCCCTTTCATCAAGCTGCGAAAAAATATCTTAGAAAAGCGACGTGAATATGTGCTTCCCAACGGCAAAATTGTGATTTTACCTGCCGAATGGTTCAATCAGTTTGCGCAAATTGTGAATTTGGCCGATGTTCACGATGAATCATATCGTGTTCGCAACATCCACGTTTCCTTGTTGGCGGATTTGGATGAATATTTAAACGAAGCACCGCCAACCCCAGATTGGACAGAAGCTTTGCACAGAGGTACCATACCAACCGCGGAGATGCCCGAAGATTTCAAAGGCGAACTTCGCAATTATCAATTGGAGGGCTACAGTTGGATTCGGTTTATGCAGCAAAATCGATTTGGTGCCTTACTCGCCGATGATATGGGACTCGGTAAAACCATACAAACTTTGGCTCATCTGCAAACGTTGGCCGTTGAATATCGAAAAGAAAGGGA
>JBJTNN010000007.1:0-5654 GCA_046074125.1 Bacteroidota bacterium | reverse complement strand
GCTTCACTGGCATAGGCCTTGTCCAATGAAATTCCCATGTTTTTCTTGGTGGGGGCCGCATGGTACCAATGTTTGTCGGGCTTTTTCTGTCCAAAAGCTTGCGCTCCTAACGTCAAACCCAAAAAGAATATAATCGTTTTTTTCATGTTGTTTGTTTTCTGTTTGATGTCCTAAAGTTCCTATCCGATGTCGTCCAATAGTCTGCGCGATACTTTATCGCACGCGTTTGCAAAATACCAAGATGCTGACCGACTTAAAAGGAATTTTCGTTGTATCGCTATTAAAAACCCACCTACGCAAGAAGTTGCGCAGCGGTTTCCACTTGATGACATCCATGGGCGCCATCACGTATTGCACAAGCTCAATTTCGAATCCGTGCTTTTCCAACAAAGCACAAATCCTGCCCTTGGTGTAAATGCGGGCATGAGCCCACCGCTCGTGCAAGGGCCTGGGCAACCAACTAAAAAAGGGCACCCTATTCCAAGGCAACAGCGGCAAATTGGCCCCGTGGGTCTCAAAAATCCACCATTTGTTGGGCACCGAAATCGCAGCCACACCCCCCAATTTCAAACTCTTGGCATAATTGGCCACGCCCTCTTCCGTGGGTAAGTGTTCAATCACCTCGAAACTGATTAACCGGTCTGCCTCTGGTTCGTAGGGTTTTGCCATGATATCCCACACCCCAAATTCCGCATTATCTGCACCCTGACTTGCCTTCAACGCCTCAAACTCTTGCTGATGCACCGTCGCATACTCCAACCCCCGCACCGATCGAAAGTGCTTGGCCATGGGTACAGCCGTGTTGCCATTGCCACAGCCGATTTCCACCAAATCCAACCCCGCATTTAAAAACCCCGGATAGGCTTCCACCAAAGAGATTCTGCGTTTTACCAGCAAATCATCCGTATCTGCCGGCTTTCCCAAATAATGCTCCGCTTCAAACAACGCCTTGTCTACCCTCGATGTATTGCTCATGACTCTATATTCCCTAAAAAATGGTTCACGCAGCTGCGCTGCGTTTTCCCAACAAATTCAAATTAAATAGCAAACGCCGAAACAGTATCCATCCATGCGCAAAAAAGTTGGGCACCGACCCGTAATGCTTGCTCAAAACCGCATATCGCTCCTTCCATGCCTTCTGCGTGTGCTGATAACTGCTGCCACCCGTCTCAAAATCACAGACCACAAAATCCAAACGCAATGATTCGCCACGCATCGACTTCAAAACTGAAATCATCCAATCTACATCCGCGGCCAACCGATACGTTTCGTCGTATTCAGGAGCCAAACTGCGCTTCACCAACACGCTTTGGTGACACACATTCATCCCGAAACGGAAACTGCCGCCATGCAACTTTTTGGGAAACGGCTGCGGCTTCAACTGAGAAATCAACCCCAACGAATGACCCTGATCATCAATGAACAGCGTATCCCCAAATACAACATCTGGACCTGCCCCGTGATGGCCGTTTTGGTAACCCCGAATGGCATTCACCAAACCACCCAACACCTGCGCATTGTGCAGCGCATCGCCAGCATTCACAAACCAAACATAATCGCCCGATGCCCTGCGCAAACCCTTGTTCATGGCGTCGTAGATGCCGCCGTCTCGCTCCGAGACCAACACATCAATCCGATTTTCCAAACCCCGCAAATAGTCCGCTGAACCATCAGTACTGCCGCCGTCAATCACCACCCACTCCACATCCCCGCGGTGTTCCTGTCCCAAAATAGAGTCTACGGTGCGACGTAAACCAGCCCCGTGATTGTAGTGGATCGTGATGATGGATATGAGCGGAGAATTGGACAAAATAATTACCCCTCCAACTCGTCCTTTTTCAACAGCAACTGCACCAAACTACCCCCCACCAACAACAAAATCAACGCCGATGACGCCCATTCGATGTTCACCATGGTACTGCGATCCGCGGGCTCGTAAACCCAAGTGACAGCGTGCTTGCCCGCAGGAATTTCCAAACCGCGCAAAATGTAATTCACGCGCAATGCTTTGGCCTCTTTGCCGTCGATATACGCTTTCCAAGCACCGTTCTTTTCGTTGTAATAAATTTCGCTAAACACCGCCAAACCATTGTTGCCATTGTTGCTCTCGTAAGCAATGCTGTCGTTGCTGTAGAACACACGACCAATGCTGGCGACCGAATCTTTGCTGAATGTACGTGCACCCAAAACAAAACCCGTGGCTGCACCTGACTTGTAATCGTTGGCCTCTATCACCGCATTCTTGCGCAAATTCTGTGTGTTGATCAACGTCAACGCATCTTTTGCCGTAGCCCCTTCAATCACAGAGTCTACAAACCATGCATGTCCCAAAGCCGTCATCCTAGGCACCACAATCTCCGATTTGCCATCCTGAGAAATGCCCATGATGAACCCACAGTTCAACATATCCAACGCGTGGTTGTTCATCAAATCTCCGGATCCGGTTGGACCTGAAGAGCCAATACAGTAAGACATTACATCTTGGTAACGACTCATCTTTGCCGGGTGATATCCCCCCACATTTCGGTGGAATGCACCCGCCCGGTTGTCGTTAAAGGCCCCATTGATACCGCCGCGGTAATCGATCACGCGCTTGCCATCTTTGTTGTTGGCAATGATCTGATTGTCGATGGTCGATGGCAAAATGGCTTCCTCGGTTTCTTTGTCTTCCCAGTTGTCATCGGTTAGGTAGCGCTTGCTCACACCCACCATGTCAAAACCCACCAAGACAATCACCACCAAACCAGCCACCAAGGTGCTGGCCTGTTTCTTCAAAGCCACATACACCAATCCCACCAACGCACCAATGAACATGATGCTGCGGAAAATATCGTCCCAAACCAACTTGCTGCGCAATTCTTTGATTTTGTTCACCGTTTCCATACCGCCCTGCTCCGCAATGCGCTTGTCGGTTTCCAAGGCAGCAAAATCACTGCTCCAAGTAATCAATACCACAGCACCCACCAACGCACCCGCCAAAATCAACGTGTTCTTGAACACCTTTTTCTGGGCTACTTCACTCAACCCATTGTGCTGTATCAACTCAATAAAACGGTACAGTCCCAACAAACCAATCATGGGTACAACCACTTGGGCGATCACCAACGCCATCATGGGCGTTCTGAACTTGTTGTAATAAGGCAGGTTGTTGAACAAAAATTCATTGATGAAAAAGTGTCTTCCCCAGCCCAATATCACAGACACCAAAAAGGTAATCAATCCAAACACCGCCCAATTAAAATTCAACTGAGCTTGCGCATCCTCGGGTTTGTCTTTCTTCCAAACGAAGGCCAACATCAACCCAAACAAAAACAAGAAAACCAACGTAGCACCCAAATAAACAGGTCCGCTGGTAAATTGCAAATCTCCAAAATACAAGGGCAAACGGGTTTCACCAAAATCTGCATCGTTCACCATCTCGTTAGAGCTACCCCCCTTGAAACCAGGCACCAGCAACGTAAACGTTTCATCAATGCCATAACTCCAAGAGAACGCATAGTCCATATCCAACCCCTTCTTGCCCACCTGTGCTCCCTCGGACTTAGTGGCCTCAGCAACCGCAGACCCACCGCGCATCGTGGCCTTGGCGTAATCGTTGGTATCGGCCAATTTGCCCACACAGGTCAGCACCGCCAACCCCATCGACACCACCGCAATGCTGGTAGACATCGCAAAATGCTTCAAATCTTTGCTGCGAATCGCAGAAACCAACTCCACCAAAAAGTATAACCCCACCATGATACCCGCGTAATACGCAATCTGGTAGTGGAAGTAGTTAACAACCATCCCGAAGAACAAAGCCGTTACCGCAGCACCCATCAAGTATCTGCGCTGACTCAACAACGCCAAACCACCAATCACACCCGGCATCGCACCCATGGCCAATACCTTGGTAATATGTCCGGCTTCATAACTCGATATACTGAACGTCATGAACGCATAGCCAATGGCCCCGGCCGCAGCCAACCAACGGTCTACCCGCACCGAAAGCAACAGAACAAACATGCTCAACATCGCCACAAACAAGAAATTGAACGGCGATTTCACCAAACCAAACAATTCAATCACCTTATATTTCAGCAACAAACTGCCCTGTTCAATCCCCGTAATTAGACTGCCCGGCATCCCTGAAAACAAGCGGTCGTTCCAGTGTGGCAATGTACCCGTGGTTTCTTTAACCTGCTCGGCCGCGTAACGCATCAACCGCACCTGCTGCATATCCCCCTGCTTTAAGACCATGCCATCCGATGGCGGTGCCAAATACCAAGAAGCGATAGACCAAAAACCAATCACGAAAAGCAGAAACAATCCTGCCTGTTTCAAAAAATGTTTGTTCAAATTCATGAGTTTGTAGGGCGAATTTCAACATTTTCATTGTAAACCCCGTTACGCTGTGGCAAAATTTGCAAATCGACTTCAGACAGTTGGATTTTTTGCCAAAAGTTGTGGACGCCAAAAACTAGATTGTACCTTTGTAAAACCATGCAGCGCGATACCCAAATTTTTGACCTTATCCAATTGGAACTGGAGCGACAACAACACGGCATTGAACTCATTGCCAGTGAGAATTTTGTCAGTCCACAAGTCATGGAAGCCATGGGCTCGGTGCTTACCAACAAGTACGCGGAAGGACTTCCGAGCAAGCGTTATTATGGCGGTTGCGAGGTGGTTGACCAAGTGGAGCAACTGGCCATAGACCGACTCAAACAGCTCTTCGGATGTGCTTGGGCCAACGTACAACCTCACTCGGGCGCGCAAGCCAATGCCGCAGTGATGTTGGGCGTGCTGAAATCCGGCGACAAAATTTTGGGATTTGATTTGAGTCATGGCGGACATTTAACCCACGGCAGTGCAGTCAATTTTTCGGGCAAATTGTATACCCCCAGTTTTTATGGCGTATCCAAAGAAACCGGCCTCATTGACTGGGAAAATGTGGCCGAAATCGCCCGGAAAGAACAGCCCAAATTGATCATTTGCGGGGCCAGCAGCTACAGTCGCGACTGGAATTATGCGCGTTTGCGCGAAATAGCCGATGAAGTGGGTGCCTTGCTACTCGCCGATATCTCACACCCTTCCGGACTCATTGCCAAAGGATTCCTCAACAACCCCATACCCTACTGTCATATCGTTACTTCCACCACCCACAAAACCTTACGAGGTCCGCGTGGAGGTGTAATCATGATGGGTAGCGATTTCCCCAATCCTTGGGGCTTAACCACGCCCAAAGGTGAAATCAAAATGATGAGCGCCATCCTCGATGGGGCTGTTTTCCCAGGCACACAGGGAGGTCCATTGGAACACGTGATCGCGGCCAAAGCCGTAGCATTCGGAGAAGCCCTCACCGAAGAATTTGGCACCTACTGCAAGCAAGTCATGAGCAACGCCCAGGCCTTGGCTGCCGCCATGGTAAGCAAGGGTTACTCGGTGATCTCAGGGGGTACAGAGAACCACATGATGCTGATCGACCTTCGCACCAAAAGCGATATGCTGACCGGCAAAATCGCCGAAGACACGTTGGTTAAATGCCACATCACCATCAACAAAAACGCGGTGCCATTCGAGACCCGCAGTCCGTTTGTTACCTCGGGCATTCGCTTGGGCACCCCGGCCATTACTTCGCGCGGACTCACCCCTGAGCACATGCCATTGGTGGC
>JBJTNN010000006.1:0-11119 GCA_046074125.1 Bacteroidota bacterium | reverse complement strand
TGTGTTGGTATTCAAAACCATCATTATCCGCGATGTTTTGGCCATTGTCTTTGGGTTGGTTTTGCCGTATTACGTGTTGCGATCTTTGATTTTTATCAACGGTTGGGATGTTGCAGCCGTTTCAAATATTACCACCACTCCATTGAATATTCATGGTCTGGGAAACGGACTTGTGGGCTTGCTTACCAAATACAGCGTATATGTGTCGTTTCTAGTGGTGGCGATTTTTGGACTGATGAAGGTGAGTGGAAATTATTTTAGTGACAATGTGGAGGTGAGGCGCAGCAAGCTGGTGATTATTCTATTCTTTGTTTACAGTTTGTTGTTGTTGGCAATACATTGGCGGGAGCTGAAGAGTTTTCACTTGCTCACGGCTTTTCCTGCAGCCGTATTGATTGCCTATTTCTTTACGGGAGAGAAGCGTTATTGGTGGAAAGAGCTGATGGGGTGGGGTTTGTTGTTGGCCTTAATTACGACATTGTATTTCGTGTAATCCGAGAGATTCTAATTGACCAACCCATCGATGATACAGTTGGGTAATGTCTGCTACAATTTGGGTTTCGTATTGATCATACCATGTTGTGGGAATGCCCACTTGGATAAAAATTCTATGGAGGGCAAAGGCGATTCTATCGATTTGTTGGTAGTGAAAAAGATATTGCACTTCACAAAAGCGATTATACCGTTCGAAAAACAGGGTAGGCTGCGGATGTTGCAAATAATCCAGGGCTTTCGCGACCGTTTCTCTTTGAGTATTTAATTGATGATAGAATAATGTTAATTTTTCTAAATTATTATCTATATAGTATTTATCTAACATTATTTCAATTAATACATGAAGTGAAAACCAATATTTGGGCATTTGATAATTGTGGCAGATGGTTTTCCATTCGTTGCGCAATGTGTCGTAGGAATTTTTAAAAAATTGCGATGAGTGGAAGGCTTTATCGCGGTCGATGTGTTGCAAACAGCCTTCTAAAAATTCGATGATTGATGGGTCGGGGTTGGGTGTATTTTTGAGTTGGTCTAATTGTTCTTGGAAATGAAATTTGCATGATTTTGGGGTGAAGTTTCTCAACAGATCAGGCATGATCAGGGCCACATTGTATGCAGGTAGGTTGGGTTTGTGATCGATGAGAAAGTGGCTGAAAAAATTCATGGAGGGTGCGAACTTACAACCTTTGTGAAACATTTTTGTTTAAATTCTATGATGCGCTTTAGACCCTTAATTGTTGTTGTTTTGTTTGGCATGATGGCCACATCGTGGGTTTGCGTTTCACCGAATGGCGATTCTCAAAGATTGACTTCAGACACATTGAAAAAAGATAGCATGACATACAAGATTGAAAAAACCGAAGAGGAATGGAAAGCGTTGTTGGGTGAGGAGGCGTACCGCGTGTTGCGCTTGAAGGGAACCGAACGCCCGTTTACCAGTGAATATGAAACCTTGTGGGATTCAGGCACTTATGTTTGCAAGGGCTGTGGTCAGGAGTTGTTTACCAGCGAGACGAAGTTTGATGCAGGTTGCGGTTGGCCCAGTTTTTATCAGTCGATCGACAAAACCAGGGTAAAGGAAATTGCGGATTATTCGCACGGGATGAGCAGGGTGGAGGTGGTATGCAGTGCATGCGGTGGGCATTTAGGTCATGTCTTCAACGATGGGTACGGACAGCCCACGGGGCTTAGGTATTGTATCAATGGGGTGAGTTTGGGCTTTCGGAAAAAGTAAGAATAAACGGATAAATCGGCGGGTTTCTTTCTGTTTCAAGGTGCATTCTGCGTAACTTGCTCCTTTGATTACATGTCGAACGGAAAGATTTTTTTACTCGATGGAATGGCGCTGATTTATCGCGCCTTCTTTGCCTTTATTCAGAATCCACGCATTACTAGCACCGGTTTGAATGCCAGTGCCATGATGGGATTTACCAATACTTTGTTGGATGTCATCAAAAAGCAAAAGCCCACCCATTTGGCGGTGGTTTTTGATACGTCTGCTCCCACGCAGAGGCATATACAATTTGAGGCGTACAAGGCGCAACGGGAAGAAATGCCAGAGGACTTGCGCAAGAGTATTCCGTATGTATTTCGGATCATAGAGGGATTCAATATCCCGGTGATAACCATGGATGGGTACGAAGCGGATGATATTATTGGCACATTGGCTTGGAAGGCGGGTGATTTGGGTTACGACGTTTTTATGATGACGCCCGACAAAGATTTCGGTCAGTTGGTGCGGGAAAATGTGAAGATTTATAAACCTGCTCGAATGGGCAACAGCGAAGAGATTTTGGGTGTGGAAGAGATTCTCAAGAAATGGGAAATTACCGATCCCAAGCAGGTGATTGATATTTTGGGGCTTTGGGGTGATGCTTCCGACAACATTCCCGGTGTGCCAGGAGTGGGTGAAAAGACGGCCAAGAAGTTGATTCAAGAATACGGCAGTATGGAGGCAATTTTGGAGAACACCGACAAGCTCAAGGGCAAGATGCAGGAAAATTTCCGGACCCATGTTGAACAAGCCAAGATCAGTAAGTGGCTTGCGACCATCGATACACAGGTGCCGATTGAGTTGGACTTGGAAAGCCTGAAAATGGAGCCAGTGAATGAGCCCGTACTGAGAGAAATTTTTGAAGAGTTGGAATTCAGGACTTTGATGCGTCGTGTATTGGGCGATAGCGGAACGTCGGGTTCAAACGTAGACAATGGTGCTGCAGAGGGTACCTCCAATGGTTCCGGAGCCACGGATTTGTTTGGCAACCCAGTAGCAACTACCGCATCAAAAAAGGCAAAACCTCAACCTTCCAACCAAACTTCTTTGTTTGATGTTGCTTTGGAGGACGATGACGAAGGGGGTGATGCGGGAGTGGTCGTTGTTTATAAGACCATACAGGACGTTAAGCATGAGTATATCATTGCTGATTCTGATACCGGCATAGCAACATTGTTGCTCGCCCTTCAGGAGGCCGTTGAATTTTGTTTTGATACCGAGACCACCGATGTGGAGTCGCTTCATGCAGAATTGGTGGGACTTTCCTTTAGCACTGCCCCACATCAGGGTTGGTATGTACCGGTTCCTGCAAATCGCGAAGAAGCCACCTTATTGGTGCAACGATTTGCGGAGGTTTTGGGATCAGACCGACTAAAAATTGCGCAGAACATCAAATATGATATTACGGTTTTGCAGAATTATGGCGTAACTGTGAGTGGTCCGATGTTCGATACCATGTTGGCGCATTACCTGTTAGAGCCAGACCAGAGGCATAACATGCAATTGTTGAGTGAGAAATTCTTGGGCTACACCCCCATTTCCATTGAGACGTTGATTGGTAAAAAGGGCAAAAGTCAGGGTTCGATGCGCGATGTTGAACTCAGTGCCATCGCTGAATATGCGGCAGAGGATTCGGATGTTACCCTGCAATTGTATCATGTGCTGAAGCCTGCATTGGAGGATCGTGGTTTGCTGGGACTTTTGATGGATGTGGAAATGCCCTTGGTAGGGGTATTGGAGGCAATGGAACGTGAGGGCGTGCGCGTGGATGTGGACTTCTTGAAAGATTACAGCAATCAATTGTTAGAGCAAGTTCGGGGGGTTCAAGCTGCTATTTTTCAGGAAGCGGGCGGTGTATTTAATATCGCATCGGCACAGCAGGTGGGAACCATTTTGTTTGATAAATTGAAGCTGTCAGACAAGCCAAAGAAGACGAAAACGGGGCAATATCAAACCGATGAAGAAACCTTGAATGCCTTGTTGGGAAAGCATCCGATTGTGCAATACATTCTCGATTTTAGGGCCTTACAGAAATTAAAGAGCACCTATGTGGATGCGTTGCCCTTGTTGGTGGATGCGCAAACAGGGCGTGTGCACACCCATTTTAATCAGGCGGTTGCTGCGACAGGTAGATTGAGCAGTCAGAATCCGAACTTACAGAACATTCCCATTCGGACAGAGTTGGGGCGGGAGATCAGGAAGGCATTTGTTTCGAAGGGACCTGAAACGGTGTTGTTGAGTTGTGACTATTCTCAGATTGAGTTGAGAATCATTGCGCACATGAGCGGTGATGCTGGGATGCAGGAGGCTTTCAAGCATGGGATCGACATTCACACGGCTACGGCGGCCAAGGTTTGGGGTGTGGGTATTGAAGAGGTGGACAAGGAAATGCGTCGCAAAGCAAAGACGGTGAATTTTGGTATCATTTACGGTATTTCGGCTTTTGGGTTAAGTCAACGTGTGGGTATTTCCAGGGGTGAAGCCAAGGAGATTATCGATAACTATTTCAAGCAGTTCGGGGGCATTAAGGATTACATGGATGCCACGGTGAACAAGGCGCGGGAACAGGGGTATGTAGAGACGATTTTGGGCCGTCGGAGATACATGCGCGACATTTTATCGGCGAATGCGGTGATGCGTGGTTTTGCGGAACGAAATGCGATCAATGCACCCATTCAGGGGAGCGCTGCGGACATGATCAAGATGGCGATGATTCAGATTCACGATTGGTTGAATGCTGAGAATTTGAAGACACGGATGATCTTGCAAGTGCATGATGAATTGTTGTTTGATGTACCTGCGGATGAGCTGGCCTACGTTGAGCCCAAAATCAAGGCTTTGATGGAAGGCGCGATGACGTTGGATGTACCCGTGCTGGTAGAATCAGGCAAGGGCAACAACTGGTTAGAGGCCCATTAATTGGGGTGCTAAATTGGGAACTGCGCGGCAAGATTAATTATAGAATTTCCAATTCAATCCAAAGCGTATGCGATAGGGTTGTATGGGATACCCTGCGATGTATTGGTAACGGGTGTTAAATCCTGGAATGATGAAAATCTCGTTGATGTGTTCCGCTTTGAGGAAGACATCCACCGTTTGAACCCGTGCAACGGCGTACAGGTCGAGTTCAAAGTAATTGCCCGATTCAGTTTTGTTGGCGTCTACCACGAAGGTGGCGGCATCGGGACGGTAGTAGGTGGTTTGAAATTTCGAGGTGTATTGGATGTCGGCCCCCAGGGTTAAATCCATGGCATGATGGAATGCAGGGGTTCTGTATCGGAGCGATGTTGTGGATTTCCAAATGGGCACGCCGTAATTAAACAAATTGGTTAATTTAGAGGGTTTAAATGTCTTATTGGAAATCAGTTGACTTATAGAAAATTTTGTAGAATACCAGTTAAAACCAAGGATAATTGCGGTGTATTGGGCGTCCTTTAATTGTGTTACGGGCACGGAGTCAATGGACATTGTTGGATTGATCCAAGTGCCGGTTTGAATGTTGAGATAGGTGTAGAATTTCTCTTTTTGTGCGTCTGAAAGTGGTGATGCCGTTTGATTTGTTGCGGGGTTTGGGATCTTCAAACTAGCCACATCGGGCTTTTTGAATTTTGTTAAATAGAATACGGCCTCATTGCTTTTGTTGCCCGTGAACAACAGTTCTTTGTTGTATAAGAAATGGTTGGAATAGAATGCTTGTTGTTGCAGGCTTGCCGGTTGAAATTGGTTGTAATAGTACAACAGAGCACCCCAAGACAGTTTGCTTTTTCTAAGACCCACGACTCGCTGTCCATCAATATACGTAAGATTGGAGGAATCAAAGGAGTTCTGGACAGGCCTGTTGATGGAATTGTAATAGTAGGTTCTGGAAAAAATAGGCATCCCCACCGTGGTCTGGTTTGAACCTTTGCCGAATCCGGCCAATGTGTGCATGGTGTTGATCCTCGGAATAAAATTACCATAGCCCTTTGAAACAAACTCCACAGAATGAGAAGCCGTTGGGTCAGTGAAGTTTTCATTGAACTGGCTCTGTTTGGACTGATAAGTTTGGGATTGGACAATGTGGTTCAGACTCAATGAAGTCATTCGGCGTGGTCCTGTTTTCGGGAAATAGTACTCGATGCCCGTTTTGTGGGTGAAAATGTGCCAAACGTTGCTATCGGCTGTTTTGGTTTTGCTATCGAAATAGATTGATCCGTAGTAATTGGTGTCGCGTTTACTGTCTTTGTACTCGTAGGTCAATCGTTGAAAAGCCACTTCCTGACTCACTGCCCAATGTTTGTTGAGATGGTATTTGTGGCTAAATAGGTGTTCGAATTGTTTGAATTTGGAGGCGGCTGTAGTGAGTGTAGGGTTATAAAAGCCCAAAGTTCTCGTACCCCATTTTTCTGTCGATTGCGGAACGAAGAAGAGAGAATCCACGGCAAGTCCGCCATTTTCATTTCTGCTGGAGCGGTTCCACGTGAGGGCGATGATTTGCTTGTATCGGTTGTTGGTGCTTTGATACAAGCTGCCCAGCTTGATGTTGCGGAATTGATTGTTTTGTCCAGATCCGGTGTATTGTTCTTGGTTGATGATGCTGCGATAATCGAGGGTGACATTCCATCCCGGACTAAAATTCTGGGTGTGGAGCGCGTTTAGTGCGATGGTTTTTCCGGGGCCTTGTAAGTAATTGAACTCTGTAAAGGGAGCGAAGGCACGGTAAAATTGCATGTCACGGGCACGGGTTATTTGCGGACCAAATGGGTTGCAGCCCGGGTTTACGATGTCTTGCAGGGTATTGATCTCAAAGCCGGTGTAAACAGGACTTCCGGGCTCTCCTAGGTTGAATTGTTGTAAAAACCCCAAACCGTATCGTCCTTGACTGCGATATTGATTGACCCTAATTTGTGCGGTGTCGATTTCGGAGCAAGGGTAAATCAAGGTATCCTTGGGATTTTTGGTTTTTCTTTTTATATCATTTGAAAACCATATGTAGGACTCCATCGCGGCATTAAACTCGAGGAAGTCGGAAATACTTGTTGTCCTGGGTAGAACCTTGGATTTGGGTTTGGTGGCGGTGGTGTCTGCTTTGATTGTAGAAGAATCTCCCCGTGAGGCGGGCGCAGTGGGTTCAAACACTTGTGCATCAACCGTTGCCGTTAAGCAGAACACGCAAATCAAAACCCAAGTATTGTTTAATTGTTTCTTCAAAGCCAGTAGGACGCACAAAATTGCAAATAAATATCCAACCTTGGTTGGTGAGGCGTAAATTGGTGAAAAATTGAAATGACCATCTTGGGAGTATTGATAGACGAAGGATTTTTGCACTTGGTGGGCATTTTTTTGCTTAGCGGTGTCAAATTTCTGCTGGGTTTGATGTGGGCCATTGCCTTCGTAGAAAACGATTTATTGGGATTGACCATTTCGGTTTTTGGCGGGATTTTCGGGAGTTTTGTATGGATATTTTTAGGCCATTGGATTCAGGAAAAATGGATCCAATTCAGGCAAAACCGGAGCGGTGTGCACCCGTCGGTAAAGCGTTTTAGTAAAAAGAACCGATGGATTGTGAAAATCAAGCGTTCAGGCGGGGTGTATTTATTGGTGTTTCTCGCCCCCATCATCATAAGTATTCCTGTGGGTTGTTTGGTATTGACATCCATGGAATCCAACCGATTTCGATTGTTGATGTTGATGTCCGTTTCTGTCCTCCTCTGGGGCATTGCCATTTACCTGGGGGTAAACTATGCATGGATTTGATGGATGTTTAGCGTCGGTTTTCAGCCATATCTTGAGGAAATGGCATTTTTCTTTGACCATAGTTTGTATCCTATTTCCGATGATGAGTAAATTGTACCCAAAATGAAGACATTCATGAAGTTCTTTTGGCCGATTGCCTGTGTTGTTCTACTGTTTGCGTGCAAACGCGAACCGTTGTCATGGGACAATCGGGTGGTGGCGCCATTGTTCAAGACCAAGTTGGGATTGGGTCAAATCGATGCGAAATTTTTACAAAAAACACCCTCAGATAGCAGTTACAAACTGACCTATGAGAATTTGGTTTATAGTTATCGCATGGCCAATGTGAGGGCCTATGATACGGGACTCACCGCCTCATTCAACTTGAAAAAATTGAAGTTGAACGACCAAACCATCGTACAGAAAATTACGCTCGGACAGATCAACCCAATTTTTAAGTTGCTCAACGGTCAAACGGCCGATATTCCAGAACAAAACCAAGGAAATTTGTCGCCTGTTGATATCGATGCCAGTGCATTTTTTGAGACTGCGACGTTAGACAGCGGCTATTTGGATATCAGTATTTCCAATAATTTGCCTGTGAATGTAAAGTTGGTGGTGTTTGAATTGACAAATGCTGGCGATAATAGTCAGGTTGCCTATGATTCTTTCATCAATATCCCCATGAATGGGAAAGTGACTAAACGCATTGATTTGCGTGAAAAGACAGTCACCAAACAGTTGAAAGGAAGCATTAAACGGTTGACAACCGAGGCCAGCAACGGGCCTGTTTTGATTGACGCCAACAAGGGTGTGGATGTTGAGTTGACTGTGTCGCGACTGAGACCACGCTATGCCATCGCTGCGTTTCCATCACAAAATGTGATTGAGCAAAATGAGGGACTCACCGTATACATGGGTGGGGCAGAGGTGAAGTATTTTAAAGCCAAGGCGGGAAAGTTGAAAATCAATTTGGTGAGTACCATTCAGGAAGACATGACCATGTACTTCGAGATACCGAGTGCCAAAAAGAACGGCGTGGTATTGTCGAGCATCGTGAAGTTACCTGCCGCGCCTGCTGGTGGCTCAAGCAAGCGATTTGAAGACTTTGACTTGACCGATTACATCATTGATTTTAGGGGGAAGGATCCCGATGTTAAAGATACGGTGAATACTTTTCACCAAATCTTGATTGTGCGATTGGACAGCTCAGGACGAAAGGTGGCGATTGGTTTGCGCGACAGTATTCGTTTGGAATATCGCATGGAGTCGCTTGTGCCGGATTACGCCATTGGCTACATGGGGCAATCGTTAACTCAGACCGGCGATCAAAAAACGCCATTTGATTTGTTTAAAGGGCTGAATGGTGATTTTAAATTCAAAGATTTCAAGGTGAGTTTGGTGGTGAAAAATGGCATTGGAGCGGATGGAAGGGTGAAGGTAAATTCATTGAAAGGAGAGAATGTATTCACAAAGAATTCTGTGGCATTGAATGCTACGCCATTGGCCAACGATATTTTTATTACTTCGCCCCCCTTTGTACGGGATGCTTATACTGTTTCTGAGGTGGTTTTGGATGCGGGGAATTCAAACATCAAGTCGTTCATCGAGAATTTGCCTCAAATGTTGGATTACAACCTCGACATGGAGGTCAATCCCAACGGAAATGTGAGTTTATATAAGGATTTCGTTTTCGACAATAGCAAGGTGGATATTGTCTTGAAGGTGGAAGCATCGGCCAATTTTTCTGTGGGTGAATTTGTATTGCGCGATACGCAGGCCATTGATTTGCAAACCATGGGCGATGTTTCACGCATCAAATCGGCCAAAATGGAAGTCAACGTGAGTAACACTTTCCCCATCGGGGCCAAGTTGCAGATGACTTTGTTGGATGCAGAAATGGGATCATTGAGTCAATTAGACATTGATCCATCGGATCAGGTGATAGAGCCCGCTGTTTTGGATGCCAATGGATATCCCACGCAGCCGGGTGAGACCTTTTTTACGCTGGGATTGGGCAAGGACAAAATCGAGGCGTTGAAAAAGGCCAAATTTATTGCGATCACAACCACCTTTTTGGGATCGGGGCAGATGCAGAAAATTTACGATGTGAGCGCAATTTCTGTGTCCACGGTCATTGATTTTGAGTATGAAGTTAACATGGGCAAATAGGATGAGGCGATTGGGAATTGTTGGGTTGTGGTTACTGGTTTGTACGTCTGGGTTGGAGGCGTCTGCGATTGATCAAAAGGGAATGAAGCCTGCACCGGAAGAGACGCCGAATACACCCAAATCCAGTTCGGCGGGGGAGCTCTTTCGTTACAATTTTAACAGTGGTTCCAATGTATTGCCCTTTTCGATGATGGGGAAATTGGCCTTGGGTGGTTATGTGGGTTCAGCTATAACGCAAGATGTTGAGTCACAGTTGAAGGGCAACAACCGCGCTGGGATGTATCAGCAGTTTTCATTGGTGGTTTATCCGCTGCGGTCTCGGTTTGATGGAGGCGCGCTGCGCACATCTTCCACGGCGCAATCCACTGTTTCGCCGAAAAAGGTCTCTTTGAACGCCATTTCCGTTCGTTCTGTTCAATCGGTTGGGGCGAGGTTCACGGATGATGCATATCGCCTCGTTTTTCGCGGCAATGGCTATTATAGGGGTCGGTCGTTGTCGGTGGGAGACAACCAATTTCAGGTGTTAGGTTACAATGCCGTTGATTTTCGTTTTGAAGCAAAATCGAGATTTCAAGTATCCTTGTTGCAAGCAACTTCGTTTTCTCGATTGCAGACAGGAAATATGTCGTTATTTACCAGTGCTTCCGGCGATTCTTTGGCCTTCAATGGTAGATTTTACAGTCAGAGCGTAGGGAATGAGCCTTGGTTAAGCAAGGGTGTAGGTGTGGCGATTGGATTTGATAGAATGTTTAAAATCAGGGGTTTGGGTACGTTTAAGCATGCGGGGAGGACGCATTATTTGTACCTCGGAGTTAAGGATTTTGGTTTTATTCACATGCCCAAAGTGGCGGTGCAGAGCCGGGGTTATGTTTGGGACGCATCGATGCGTGGTTTGTCTGTTGCGGGTGAGTCGAATACCAACATGGTTGGTTTGAAACAGGCTGTAGTCAATGCCAAAGAGTTGCAGTTGAGCAATTGGTTTGGGAATCAGCGCGATTCAGCGGTTTCTCGATTACAGATTCAAGATCAGACGCGTTCAGGGACCGTATTAACGCCATTTGCTGTCTATGCCGATTTGTTCAACATCAAGGTCAAAGATCAGTTTTTTAGCCTCAATGCCACGTACTTGAATGTGCCCGGATATCGGGTATCTGGTAGGGTGTCATGGGAAAAAACTTGGATGTCCAAGGGCGATCAAAAATGGACTTATTTGTCGTTGAATCCCTATGTGGCCCTCGGCGGATTTGACACGTATGATTTGGGTTGTGCCGTTAATTTCGAGACCCCCATTCAGCGTTTGGGAAAGACGTTTTTCCGCCTAGATGTAAGGGGCTTAGAAGCCTGGGCTATGCCAAACAAACAGCACGGTGCAGGATTGTCTGCTGCGATGATTTTTAAACTCTAAGGATTGTCGATGCGATAAATTGCCCACTTCCCACTGCGGGTGAGGGGAAGGGTATCTTT
>JBJTNN010000005.1:0-4110 GCA_046074125.1 Bacteroidota bacterium | reverse complement strand
TCTGTGATGAATTACAAGAACAACGCAAGGGGTGATAACCAAACGTTTCGTACGTATTTGTTGTTTACACAGAACTTCAAAACAAATAAAGAAAGTTCCATCAAGAATGCGTTTTACTCAGTGCGTGCGGAGTACCAAAGCTCAAATTCATTGAACCGAGATGCAAGACATTTGGATAATATTTTTGATTACGGGTACATCGGTAAGTTTCAATCTTATCCAACGGCCGTATTCCAATATGCCAACTACGATCCTTCACAGAACCCCAACAAAGAACCCAAAATTGTGCGTGACCAATTTGGTAATTATGTGCAGTTGAGAAACTACTGGGAGCAAGTGGGTTATGCGGATTCATTGATGACATTCTCAGCCAGTGACAAAAACCCCCTGCGCGCAAAGTACACCGAGAACATTTACGATTACTACGACAGTCGTGGTTTCAAAATTCAGAACATGAATACCTTGTTGATCAACCAAGGGTTGGTGAACGGTATGAACCCCAACGGTGTGTATTCATTGCACGGAACTCCCGGAGGTATCACCTCTGGGTATAGCAAGTCAAGCACTGAGCGCTATGGTGTTTTTGCAGTGGGACAGATGTCTGTGCAGCCAAAAACCGTGAATGGTCGTGAGAGAACCAAGCACGATTTGCAGGCAGGGTTTTACTACGAACAGCAGATCAGTCGTAGTTATGGCCTCGGCGCCAATGGCTTGTGGATTTTGATGCGTCAACAAATGAACAAGCACATTTTGGAATTAGATGTAGCCAATCCTATTTTGAGTTACGACGCCAACGGTCAGTTTACCGATACTGTTCGTTACAATCGTTTGATTAACTATGGTGAACAGTCGCATTTCGACCGTGCTTTCCGTGATAAATTGATTGCAAGTGGTGCCAAAGATGTGTATGGTAACAACATCGACGAGCGTTCGTTTGTGGATATTAACTCATACGATCCCAGTATGTTCAAATTGGATATGTTTAATGCCGATGAGTTGTTGAACAATGGTAATGGTGTTGTGAGCTACTTTGGTTACGACCATTTGGGAAACAAAGTGAATGGCAAGCCCAGCATCGAGCAGTTCTTGAACAACAAAGACCAGCGCACCATTGGTGCCTTCCAGCCAGTGTACATTGCGGCTTGGTTACAGGATCAATTCCGATTCAAAGACCTGGTATTCCGTTTGGGTATGCGTATGGAGCGATATGATGCCAACCAATTGGTATTGAAAGATCCTTATACATTGTATCCAATCAAAACAGCGGCAGAGGTAACCGAAATCAACGGATTGGCCATTTCTCACCCAGGAAACATTGGTGATGAATTTAGGGTTTATGTAAATGACATTCAGGCGCCAACCAAGATCATTGGATACCGCAATGGCGATCGTTGGTATAATGCCGACGGTTCAGAATTGAAGAGTGCAGAATTCTTGGCCAACCAAACAACGAATGGAAGAATTTCTCCTTACTTAGTGAACCCAAACAAGCAAGAATTGACCAAAGATGCGCTGGAAGATTTTACGCCTGTATTGAATGTATTGCCGCGTGTTTGGTTCTCTTTTCCCTTGGAGCCAGACAGAAAATCGTTCTATGTGAGTTATGATGTGTTGGCGCAACGTCCGAACAGTGGTGCTTCCTTCTTGTCAATTGACGAGTTGTATTATTTGAAGAACCGTCAAGGTTCTACCATTTCAAACGGTAGCTTGCAGCCCCGTATCAAAACCGACTATGAAGTGGGTTATAAGCAGATTTTTGGTGTGAAAAAAGACCGTGGTTTGGAAATCGCCGCTTCTTACAGCGAAAACAGAAAAGACTTCGGTTTGTATCAGATCAGCCAAGGTTACCCCGTAACCTACACCACTTACCGCAACATCGATTTCTCCACGATTACCGGTTTCCGTGGTACATTCTTGATGAATGACATCGGGGGTGTGAATGGTATCCCTGGACCATTCTCGTTTAGTGCGAGTTACATGTTACAGTTTGCCGATGGTACTGGATCAAACATCAATTCACAACAACAGTTGATTCAGTCTAACCAACCCAACTTGCGCAACGTGATTCCTTTGGGTGAATTGGACATCCGTCACAACATCAAGTTAATGGCTACATGGGCTTACGGTGGCGGTATTGATCCCAAGACCAAAAAGAACATGTACTTGGGTCCTAAAATCAACGGAAAAGAAATTTTCAAATACGCCAGCTTCAACATCATTTCTAACTCTTATAGCGGAACACCCTATACACCTACCAAAAAACCAGTTCAGGTGGGTGCTGTGGATCGTGCGCCGATTAAAGGGGTTCCTTACGGTGCACGTTTGCCCTGGCAACAAACGTTTGACATCAACATTACCAAAGGGGTTAGCGTCACTCGTGAAGACAGTGGAAAGCAATTGATTATGAGTGTCTTTGTTTGGATTCAGAACGTATTGAATGCGCGCAACGTGAATTCGGTTTATCCATATTCTGGTCAAGCGATGGATGATGGATTTATCAATTCTCCCCAAGGACAATTGTTGGCCAAGAACCAGATTGATGCCCAGAGTTACATTGACCTGTATAAAATTATGTTGGCTTCTCAAACGGGCATGTTGGGTGCGCCCAGAACTGTGCGTGTAGGTGTTCGTATCAACTTCAACTAAAAAGAAAAGAAAGAATTTATGAAACGATTAGGAATATTTTTATTCTCTGCGTTGTTGGTTTCAATGGCGGTTGCCCGTCCTATTGTGAACTTGAATGGCCGAGGAAATGCTCCCCGTGTAGATCGTAGAGCGGGTCAGTTCTCCAACACGTGTGAATGGGCTTCGCAGAGTGCAGATTTGGATGTGAACAACGTTCGAACCAAGCTGTTGAATGGTGGTGACATGTGGTGGGACATTAACAATCCCAAATATGAAATTCCCAAAATCAGCGATCCGAATGCCGTACGGAAACACGCTTTGTTTGCCGGTGCGATTTGGATTGGTGGACGTGATAATGGGGGTAGTTTGAAGTTGGCGGCGATGACTTATCGTCAGAAAGGTGTTGACTTTTGGCCAGGCCCCTTGGACACAACTACAGCAGGTACCGATCCGGTGCGTTGTAAAGCGTACGATAAAATGTGGAAGGTAACCCGTGACGAGTTGGAAGACTTTGAAAATAGCAAATACTTGAACCAGAGTGCTGGTATTCGTGACTGGCCAGCTGGTCGTCAGCGTGCGGTTTTGTTTGGCAATGAAGCCAAATACTTGGCGCCTTATAAGGAAGTGACGCCTGATGGTGTATATGATCCTTTTGCTGGAGAGCACCCTGTATTGGATGACCGACGTCCGACCATCGACAATGGCGTAGACAAACAGCCTGATATGTTTATCTGGTGGGTGTACAATGACAAAGGGAACATTCACAATGAAACCCAAGGTCAGCCCATCGGTATTGAAATTCAAACCACCGGTTTTGCGTTTGCTACCAACGATGAGGTGAACAACATGACTTTCTACAGCTCAAAAATCATCAACCGCGGTTTCACAACGTTGAATGATTGTTACATGGGACAGTGGGTAGATGCCGATTTGGGTAACTATGCGGATGACTATGTGGGTTGTGATGTAGGCCGTTCATTGGGATTCTGTTACAATGGTGACGATGATGATGAAGGGGTTTTGGGCTATGGATTGAATCCTCCTACTGTGGGTGTGGACTATTTTGAAGGTCCCACTGATTCAGCAGGCAATCAATTGGGCTTGAGTCACTTCATGTACTACAACAACGACAGTGACCCTGTTCGAGGTAACCCCGGGGAGGCCATTGAGTATTACAACTTGTTGCAAGGAAAATGGTTGGGAGGTCAGAATGTAACTTATGGAGGTACAGGATTTGGTGGTTCTAAACCAGCCAAGTTTATGTTCCCTGCCAATACTGATCCAGATTATCCACCAGAATGTTGGGATGAAAAGTCGGCTGGTAACAAGCCTGGCGACCGTCGTTTCTTGCAATCTACAGGTCCATTCACATTGCGCCCTGGACAGGTTCAACGAATCACGGTGGGTGTTGTTTGGGCGAGAACTACCAGTGGTGGTGCAGGTTCTCCTTGCATGGGTACCGGTTCAATTCGTTTGTTGCAATTG
>JBJTNN010000004.1:0-12493 GCA_046074125.1 Bacteroidota bacterium | reverse complement strand
GATAAGTTACCCACCAAGTGCAAGCAGGTATTTTTGTTTAGTCGTGTCCACGAATTGAGTTACAAGGAAATTGCGGAATTGATGGATATTTCTCCCAAGACGGTGGAGAATCAGATTGGCTTGGCGCTCAAATTCTTGAAGGAGCATTTTTAGGCTTTCACCACACGTTGATAGATTGCTTCATACTGAAGGAGTATGGTATCTAGTTCAAAGTTGTGGGCTTGGTGTAGGGCATTTTTGCGAAAGGTTTTCAGCATGTCGGCATCTTTGAGCAGGGTGATGGCATGATTTGCCATGCTATCAACGTCGCCCACATCGGCGAGGAAGCCGGTAACGCCGTGGATGTTTACTTCGGGGATTCCGCCGGCATTGGAACTAATTACGGGCACTTCGCAGGCCATGGCTTCGAGGGCGGCCAATCCAAAGCTTTCAGATTCTGAGGGGAGTACAAACAAATCACCGATGCTCAGGATTTCTTCTATGGCTTCTTGTTTGCCCAGAAACGTGACCCAATCACAGGTATTGTGTTCGCGGCATACTTTTTCGATGTGAGATCGCTCGGGTCCATCGCCGATGAGGAGCAATTTGGCGGGGATTTCCTGGATGATCTTACTGAAGATGGCTACTACATCTTCTACCCGTTTTACTTTGCGGAAGTTGGAGGTATGAATGATGATTTTTTCCCCGTTGGGTGCAATCATTTGTTTGAAGTGCTCGCGGGGTTTTTTGTTGAAACGATTGAAGTCGATGAAGTTGGGAATGACATCAATGTCGCGTTGAATTTGAAAATGTTGAAGGGTTTCTTCTTTGAGTTTGTTGGAAACGGCGGTAACGGCATCGGATTGATTGATGCTCCAGCTCACCACGTGTTCGTAGGTTACTTCTCTACCTACCAGGGTGATGTCTGTACCGTGAAGGGTGGTTACGACGGGAATTTCAATGCCATGTTGTGCCAGGATTTGCTTGGCAAGCAGGGCTGCTGATGCATGGGGAATGGCATAGTGCACATGGAGCACATCGAGGTGTGCTGATTGTACGATGTCGACCATTTTCCCTGCCAATGCGGTTTCGTAGGGGGCGTATTCGAAAAGGGGGTATTTGGCGATGTTGACTTCGTGATAGAAGACATTTTCAGAGAAAAAATCGAGACGTGCGGGCTGATTGTAACTGATGAAGTGCACTTCATGGCCTTTTTTTGCCAGCGCTTTTCCCAATTCCGTTGCCAAAACACCACTACCACCAAAGGTGGGATAACAAACTATTCCTACACGCATGATAACGATAACAAAGTTCTACAAAAAATGTAGGTTTGTAAAGGAAATTTATTTGAGATCGGATGGAAGTTTTTACAGATGAGTACTTCATGGCAAAGGCCTTGGAATTGGCATTGCAGGCCTACGATGAGGAGGAAGTGCCCATAGGGGCTTTGGTGGTGCATGAGAACAAAATTATAGGCAAGGGTTACAACCAAACTGAGCGTTTGCAAGATGTTACGGCTCATGCCGAAATGTTGGCGGTAACGGCGGCATCCAATGCGGTGAATGGAAAGTATCTCGATCAGTGCACGCTGTATGTAACGATTGAGCCTTGTTTGATGTGTGCGGGTGCCATTCAGTGGGCTCGATTGGGTAGAGTTGTTTGGGGGGCGTCGGAGCCCAAATTTGGCTTTTCTAGGTTGGATGCCCAGTTGCTTGGAAAGACAGAAACAGTGGGCGGGGTAATGGCCGATCAGTGTGGGGATGTTATGAAGCGATTTTTCAAATCGCGCAGGAAGTAAATTTCATCCAGCGGGGTCATCCAACCCGCGATTTGATTGCAAGTTGTTAGGTTCTTTGTTGGCCATGTTGGTTTATAAAAAGTTTAACTATTTGGTAATTTGATGAATTTGTGTAGATTGCGTTTGCTAATCTATACTTTTATGATAAAAAATTACATTCCTTCAAACGTGGCACGCATGGTATTTGCGGCTACAATGGCCCTTTTTGGGGTGTTTCACTTCTTGGGTGCCAAAGACATGGCGGGCATGGTTCCAGCCTATTTGGGGTTCATCCCAGCAGAAATTTGGGTTTATTTGACGGGTTTGGGATTGTTGGGAGCGGCGGCTTCTTTTATCCTTGACCAAAAGGTAAAATTGGCGGGTTACCTGCTTGCCTTGATGTTGGTTTTGTTTGCTTTGATGTTGCATGTGCCTTGCTTGGGTGATGCTGCAAAAGGACAACTTGCCATGATCATGATGTTGAAGGACTTGGGATTGGCCATGTGCGCTGTTCTCATTGCCAACGCATCGGAGAATTAATCAAGGAAGTTTTTCGTAACATCCTAAATCGGGCTGCGATTTTCGGGTGATACCCAAGAGGTCATCGACCACTGGGGATCCGAAAATCGCAGCTTTTTTATAGCCGGCAGACAGTGAATCAATTTGATAATTTCCTCTGTCGGTATCTACAAATCGTGGATCTTTGTTGAGTGTATTCGGTTTGGTAAGAATGCTGTTGGGATTCTGTGATTTGAGCAAATTGTTTTCCAAATCGAAGACAAAAGGCGAGAGGTTGGTTTGGTCCAATTCCAGTTCTTCTTTGTTGTATCCAAATACGATGGAATTGTTCATGACACATTGCAATGGCTCGTGTTTTAATAGTTGTCCGTTGCTATTTCTCAAGGTATTGGTTACCCCAAAATGTCCATCGGTACGCGCGGAAATGCCAGAATATTCCGCAAACGTGCAGTGGTTAAAATTGTATTTGCCGCCCAGGAGTCCGAGAAAGCTATAGGATCCCGCATCGGCGAATAGGCAGTTTGTGGCTTTGATGTGGGCGGTGATTCCAAGCAAACAAGCCTGACCGCAATACTGGATTTTGGTATTGGTTAAAATCAAATTGTCTGTCCCATTCACTGGCAGTGAATCAACCCTCACTCCGATGGTGGCATTGGTGATATCGGCATATCGAATGGTGTTGTTGGTGCTACCGATGAGAAAATGAATACCCCCCCATTGGTTGGGCAGGAACTGGGTTTCCCAAACGGGTTTATCGCCCCGGATACTTACGCGTTTATTGGTGGTTCCTTTGATATTGAGGGTTCCTCCAACATAGATGCTGCTGCGCGCACTGGCGAATACTTGAACGCCTGCGTTGATATTCATGGTACTTCCTTGGGTTAAGCCCATGTATCCCACTATCACATAGGGTTTGCCATTGTCTGTCCATGTTACATCTTGATCAAAAATGGTATCGTGATAGTAGTTGGCATCCCACCCATAGGCGGCTAGTTTGGTATTTCTCTTTTGTCCGTTTATTTCGGCGATGAGTGAATCCAGCACAATCACAGGCAAGGTGTTGTTGTTGGGTTCTAATTTACATTGCACGAAAATGAATACTGAATCTTTGGCATCGATTTCAATGTCTTGAAAGGTGGTTCCCGATTCACCATCAATGGATACTCTGAATTGGGATTGGGCGCCAGAAGCCAGGGTGAAATTGGCCTTTACGGGCTGTTTTTCTGGGTTTTTTATCGAAATGATTTTGGTAACCGAAATGGGATAGGTAGATCCGGGTTTTCGTGTAAAAACGGTATCGAACCAAACGGTATCTTGACTGAAGGCGAGCGTGTTTTTTTCGCTGTAGTAGGTTTCGGGTTTACAGCCAATGAACCACAGCGATATCAAACCGATGGCCAGGGCAACAATGCGGGGTAACCGTTGTTGGGGAAGTATGGGTACTTGGGGCCTGCTGGATTTCATGCGGTTACTATTCAAAGATATCTTCGTTGTTGAGGATTCCCAAATAGCTGTGGTATCGTTCCTCGGCAATTTCACCATTTTTCAATGCAGCAAGGACCGCGCATTCTGGTTCGTGGGTATGTTGGCAGTCGTTGAATTTGCATCGATTGAGGTAGGGACGCATTTCGGGGAAGTACTGACTGATTTCTTGGGGTTCGAAATCCACCACGCCAAAATCTCGAATTCCTGGGGTATCAATGATTTGGGTGCCGTTAGAGAGGGTGAACATTTCGGCAAAAGTGGTGGTGTGTTTCCCTTTTTCGTGGTGGTCTGAAATGTTGCCAACACGGGCATTGGCCTCTGGAAATATGGCATTGAGCAGGGTGCTTTTACCTACACCGCTATGTCCGGCCAACAACCAGCGCTTGCCTTCTAGGAGTTCAGCCATGGGCTTTAGGGTTGGAATGTCGCGGGCCGATCCCATTAAAACAGTCACGTTGGCATTTCGGTAGATGTGCTGGATATCGGCCAAAAATTCGGCGGCGTTATCGCCCAGCAGGTCCATTTTGTTGAAAAAAACGGCGGCCGGAACGTGGTATGCTTCGCAGGTAAGGATGAAGCGATCAATAAACCCAAGGGAGGTTCTGGGTGCAAAAAGACTGGCGATGAGGGCGGCACCATCGAGGTTGGTGGCCAAAATTTGTCGGCGAGAGCTCAGTTTGTTCGAACGACGAATGAGGTAGTTGTTGCGGGGTTCAACTTTTGAGATGGAGGCGGTGTCGGGATAATTTGGATCGGCCTGCATCTCTACGCGGTCGCCCACGGCTACTGGATTGCTGGTATCGAGGTCATTCAACCGCAGTTTGCCTCTGGTTCGGGCCATCCACACTTTTCCATCGTCTGTTAGCACATGGTACCAACTTCCCGTGGATTTGGTGACGGTTCCCTGCATAATTAGAAGATCGCTTCGCAGATTTTTTTTGTTTGGGTGCTTTTGCCCATGGTGTAAAAGTGTAGCACGGGTGCGCCTTTGGCCATGAGGTCTTTACATTGTTCGATGGCCCATTGCACGCCGATGTCTGCGATGTGTTTGTCTTCTTTGCACTGGTCGATTTCGTTCGACAGCGCGAAGGGAATATCCATGTGGAATATTTTGGGCAGAACGTAGAGTTGCTTGCGGTTTGTGATGGGTTTAATCCCGGGGATGATTGGGACGTTAATGCCGGCGGCTCTGCATTTGTCGACAAAGTCAAAGTAGTGTTGATTGTCGAAGAACATTTGCGTTACCAAAAATTCGGCACCGGCGTCTACTTTGCGCTTGAGGTATTTCAGGTCAGATTCCAGGTTGGGTGCATCGGCATGCTTTTCGGGGTAGCAAGCAGCACCCGTACAGAAATTGGATTCCGATGAGTTGGTGATTTCTTCATCGAGGTAGATACCGGCATTCATGTTTTGGATTTGATGAATGAGGTCGAGGGCGTTTTTGTTGCCCCCTTTTTCCGGTTCAAAATGGGTATCGCCTTTGCGGTTGTCACCGCGCAGCGCCAGAATATTATCGATCCCCAAAAAACTTAACTCAATGAGTGCATTTTCTGTATCTTCTTTGGTGAAACCGCCACAGATTAGGTGGGGTACTGCATCAATTTTATAGTGGTTTTGAAGTGCTGCACAAATGGCTACCGTACCCGGTCTTTTTTTGGTAGATATCCGATCATAGGAACCATCGGCGCGCTTTTTCAGCACAAAATCCTCACGATGGTAGGTGACATCGATGAATGAAGGATTAAACTCCATCAAGGGATCGATGCTGCCCAAAAGTTCTTTGATGCTGGCTCCTTTGAGTGGAGGCAATATTTCAAAAGAGAAAAGTGTGTTTTTGGCTGAGGCTATGTGCTCGGTGATTTTCATGGAGTTTTATTGAAAGGAAATGGGAATTGTGAGGGTTTCGGTGCCGCGAAGTACAACAACGCTGGTGGGTTTGTCAGCACTTAATTTGCCGAGTCCTACCATGTAGTCTTCAACGCCATTGACATCAAAATCGCCAAGTTTTTGGATGATATCGCCTTTTTGCAGACCGGCTTTTTGGGCGGGTTTTCCTTCAGAAACACCATCGATTCGCATGCCTTTTCCGCTGTAGCTGTAATCGGGCATTACACCCAGGGTAATTTTAAACTTGGTGCGACCCATTTGGGCGTCTTGGGTTTTGGTGAAGGGCAATTTGCCTTTTTTGTTGTTTAGAACAATCAGTTGTTCGAGTACATTTAGGCTATTTGCCATGCCCACGTAATTGATAAGGGCTTCGTCGTCTGAGGGTTTGTGGTAATCTTCGTGTTGGCCGCTGAAAAAGTGTACCACAGGAATATTTTCTAAGTAGAAGGATGCGTGATCGCTGGGTCCCAGACCACTTTTGGTTGTGGTAATTTTCAGTTGGTTGGTGTCGGTAACGATGAGTGAAATGGCTTTCTCGAATTCAGGGGAGGTGCCTACGCCGTTCAGGGTAAGTACTTTTTTTGTGGTATCGATTCGGCCCAGCATATCGATGTTGATGACGTAATTGATTTTACCCAATTTTTGGGTGCTGAGATTCAGAAATTCGGGTGGGTTTTGCACAAAATGTTTGGAGCCCAGAAGTCCCAACTCTTCCCCGCTGAATGCCACAAACAGGTAGTTGTTTTTTTTGTATTTCTTGCCTTTGAGCGTTCTTGCCATTTCCAACATGGCGGCTACCCCTGAAGCGTTGTCATCAGCGCCATTGTGAATTTCTGCGGGACCTGTATACCGACTGTTTTCGTATTCGTTTATGCCTATATGGTCGTGGTGGGCACAAACCACGATGGTATTTTTCTTGTGATTGTTTCTGAAAGCATAAACGTTGTGTGCGTCTGCTGTGAACACTTTCACTTGGCTGACCATGGTAATGGGGGCTTGTGGGAACGTCCAGGTTTGGTTGCAGTAGAATACGGGGATTTCCAAAGTTTTTTCATTGCGTTTCAGGTTGCCCGATGGCGCTGTGAACTTATCGTATGGCTTGATGAATATGATACCCGCAGCCCCTCTTTTTGTGGCTTCTGCAATTTTTGTTGGGATGTCTGAAACTTCGGCGATGGGTGCATGGGGGTTTTCCTCCATGCCGGGGTAACCCAAACGAATGACTGCGATTTTTCCTTTGATGTCGGTGTTGCCATAATCATCGCGTTGCAATTTTTCTGACACCAATCCATAGCCGCAATCGTACCAATCGGCTTTTACCGAAGCGGCATTGCTGCTTTGAGAAAGCGGGTAGTAATCGCTAAACAGGGTGAATTTTTTCACAACGGTATCCATTCCAGGAGCACTAATCCCCAACATACATTTGTTGGTGGCCATGCGCAGCTGTACGATTTGAAATACTTGGGTTTGAGGCACCAACTTCGCTTTGGTGAATTCTTGAGCGATGTAATTGGCACTCAAAGCTTCTTCGGGGGAGCCCGTTTGTCGGCCTTTGAGTTCGTCAGAGGCTAAATAACTGATGTCTTTTTTTAACCGGCTGGGACGATCAGTTGGTTCTGTTTGTGCGGATACAAATTGGCTACAAACGGCGAGTAAAATCAGGAGCCCGAGGCGTTTCATGCGATGATTTCTAAAAGGGTTTTAATCAGGATGATAATGGAAAGTACTGCAAATATAACGCGGAGCCAAAGAACGGGCACGCGGGGTGCTGTTTTCTGTCCGAAAGATGAGAAAAATAATACCCCCAACATCATTGGCAACAGCATAATGCCGAGCAGGTAACCTTGTTGCATGGGGTTGATGGAGTTTACTGGACCATGGATGGCATATTGTATCAACGATGTTATGGAGAGAATGGGTACGATACTCAGCGAGAGTGAAGTGGCTTGGTGCATGGGCTTTTTCAAGATCATGCGAAACAGGGGCACCATGATGATGCCTCCGCCGAGTCCACTGAGTGAAACCACGCAGCCCGCGATTATACCAACCATTGGGGGCAAGATTTGGGCGGTTGGATTGGTTTGTATTTGGGGTGAATTTTCGGCCACTTGCGATTTACCCCAAATCATGTTGCCGATACTCAGCAGTAAAAATCCCAAAAAAACGGTTTGAAATCGGGGTTTGCTGTACCAATCTCCTTGTTCGATGGCCATTGACATCAGCAGAGAACTCAAGGCACCGGGTATTCCAATCATCAAACTTTGCTTCAGATCCCATGTACCCATTTTATACTGCCTGAAAATGCCGGAAACGCCCGACATAAAAACCAGTGCTATGGAGTTCGCCAAGGTGTATTTTACAATTTCGTCTGATGTTAGGTTGTGCCCAGACAGGTATTCATTGATGACGGGAATGAAAAGCATACCCCCTCCAACTCCCAGCAATCCTGCCAAAAATCCCCCCATGGAGCCACAAACCAAGAGCAATAGGAAGGGCCAAATTAGGGTGGTGAGGGTTTCGGTGCTCATGGACAGTGTACGACTAAAAGTATGGTAGGAATATCGGAGAAGATGAAAGAATCGATACGGTGTTGATGGTTAGGGTTTTAATAACTTTTGGTAGGTTGCTGTGTTGAACAACATGGCAGCGGCCTCTTTTGTTTCAGGATCGTATTCCAGCCACGTTTTAAAGAATTCAGATTTTTTCAACTTTCTCATCATCAACTCTTTGTTGAGTACTTGAACGAGGCTGCTTTTGTGTAGGGTCAATTCTGTCCTCAGGTTGTTTTGCAATTGACTTTGATTGAGTTGGAATCCGCCGGTTCTTTTAATAAACGTGGTGTCTGAGTTGATGGAAGCCACGGCTTTTTGCCATTTGGCTTGCATGAGGGCTTGACTTTTTTGGATGGCAAAGGTGATGAATTGGGAATATTGCGCATCGGTAACGGGTGAAAACAGGGTGTCGGGCTTGGCGTTGTATTGTTCATTGGCCCAATCGAAAAGTACGAGTTCTTTTTCCAACCATTTATAGATGGATAGCCCTTGGTACGGGTCGAGGTATTTGTCTGGGTCGATACCACCCCCTTCGAATACTTTGCGACCATTTTGGGTGGTAAAGGCCCGCTTTTTCTCTTGGGATAGCGCGGTTGCTTGTCCATCCGCACCCCGCTCATGATAATTGAGTCTTTGTATACATCGACCGCTGGGCGTATAGTATTTGGCTGTGGTTAATTTCATTTGGGTTCGGTAGGGTAGGCTCACATAATTTTGAACCAAACCTTTTCCAAAGCTTGTTTGTCCCATTACTACGGCCCTGTCCATGTCTTGCAGGCTGCCACTCACCACTTCCGAGGCCGAGGCCGAGTGTTCATTGATTAAAACCACCAGGGGGGTGTTGGGCAGCAGGGCTTTGTTGGGGGTAAACCAATTTTTTGGGCCGGTAACATTTTGTCCTTTCAGGGTAACCACGGATTTGTTTTCACCCACGAAGAGGCCCACAATTTTTACGGCTTCTGCGAGTAGTCCACCTCCATTGTCTCTGAGGTCGAGGATGACACCTTGCAGGGTGGTTTTCTCCATCATTTTCTTCAGTGAACTTTCAATTTCGTCGCAGGCATTTTGGTCGAATTCTTCCAGTTTTACGTAGGCGATGTTGCCTTGGTAGAGCCCGCTGTATGAAACTGAGGCCATTTTGATGGCCATTCGGGTAATGGTTTTTTCGAGGGATTTCCCATTTCTGACGAGTGTTAATTGAAAACGGGTGTTGGGTGCACCTCTCACCAGTGTGAGCAGTTGATCCGTGGATTTGTCTTTGAGGTCTAGTCCATTGATGTGGGTTATTTGATCGCCCAGACGCACATCGGCGATGTCAAAGGCATATCCTTCCTCAATATGATCAACGGTGGGGTAGTGATTGCGCAGGGTAATACGGCAACCAACGCCGCCATATTGACCTTGTCGCTCCATCAGTGCTTCTTCGGCTTGGTATTCGGAGAAGAAATTGGTGTAGGGGTCCAGGGATTTGAGCATCGCATCGATGCCTGTTTTCATGAGTTGCCCGGGTTCAATTTCGTCTACGTAGGTTGTACCCAGCTCTTTGTAGAGGGCGGTAAAAATTTCGATGTTTTTAGAATATTCAAAGAGGTTGTCGACGACTTTGTTTCCTTGGCTCAGCAGGAGCGCAGAAATACACAGCAGCAACCATTTTGGTATGCGAATCACCATGTACCAAAGATACGAATTTCCCGGTTAGCCTCCACCCACGATGGCATGCAAATCCTTGCCTGAGGGGCCTTCAAAAATTTCCAAGTTGAAGCTGGGAACGGTGGCAAGTACGTGATCGAAAATATCTGCGGCAATGGTTTCATGGTCTACCCATTGTTTGTCGAGCGTGAAGCAATAAATCTCTAGGGGCAGGCCTTTGTCTGTTGGGGGCAATTGCCTCACCATCATGGTCAGGTTTTTATTGACTTTGGGGTGTTGTTGAATGTAGAGGTTGAGGTATTTTCTAAAAATCCCGATGTTGGTGAGGTTTCGACCGTTCGCGAGGATTGATTTATCGATGTTTTTTTGGGTATTGTAGTCGTTGATTTCAGATTCTTTCCGGTTGACGTACTCTCGAATCAGGTCGATTTTTTTGTAATCGGCGAGCATTTCTGGGGTACAGAATTTGATGCTAGAAATTTTGATGTTCACCGCTCTTTTCATTCGGCGACCTTCGCTTTCTTCCATGCCTCGCCAGTTTTTGAAGGAGTCATTGATGAGTACGTAGGTAGGGATGGTGGTGACGGTGTTGTCCCAGTTCTTGACTTTGATGGTGGTGAGGTTTATCTCTGATACATTGCCATCGGCGCCATATTTAGGCACTTCAATCCAATCGTCGATTCGTACGATATCGTTGCCGGATATTTGGATAGAGGCCACCAGACCCAGAATCGTATCGCGAAAAGTCAAAATGACCAATGCAGAAAGGGCACCAAAGGCGGTGAGGAGTGTCCACAGGGGCTTGTTTGTTAAATTGCTGATAATGAACAAAATACCTACGCAATAATTGATGATATTGAGCAATTGGGTATAAGATCCAATGGGTTTGTCTTTAAAATCTTCTGAGTTCAGCAGGAGGGTTTTGGCGGCTCTGAGAACGGCTTGAACGAAGAAAATGATGGCAACAACGATGTAGGTATCCACCAATTTGTGGAGGGGGGCGATGAGGGAGGCGTAATCTTGAAAAACGAAGGTGAGTCCTTCTTTGGCGACCAAGGCGGGAATTACGTGGGCGAGGTGTTTGAAGACCCTCATTTCCACCAGGATATCATCGTAGGGGTTATTGCTTCGTTTGGCGTAACGGGCAACCAGGTTCAGGATGAAGTTACGAGAGATGTAATCGATGATTGCAACGACCAGAATCAGGGCAATGGCTAGCACGATTAGGTGCAGGTAGTAGCATGATTCGGCACTGACACCTGTTTCGCTGAGCCAGTGCATCAACCATTGTGAAAATCGCGCTTGATAACTCATGAACGCGAAGATAGTTGATGCACCGGATGCTTGAATTATTCGATCACCAATTTTATCCGCCAACTGAAAAACGCGGTCATTTCACGTCCGTTGCGGATGGGGAATGTGGCTGAAATTCCTTGGCGTGGTGGCAATTTAAAGCCATCTTTTGGGGCTTGGATTCCGTGGGTAAATACGGCGTTGGCTTCGGGTCCGACGATGAGTTTTACGCTTTTGCCAAGTTTGAAGGTGGGCATCACAGAAACGGTTCCCATGAGGGGGATTTCGGCTACGTGGCCGGGGTACAATCCCATTCCTAGCACTTCGATGGCCAAACCGCGGTCTTGTTTTAAACCAATTTGGGTACCGATGCCATATCCTACGCCCCATAGGTTGTTGCCTTTTTGGGCGGGAGCAAAGGTGAAACGGTTGTAAAAACGGGGTACGCCAATTTGCATTTC
This sequence comes from Bacteroidota bacterium, assembly GCA_046074125.1. Classification (GTDB taxonomy): domain Bacteria; phylum Bacteroidota; class Bacteroidia; order NS11-12g; family UBA955; genus UBA955. The sequence goes on along the minus strand of JBJTNN010000004.1, from coordinate 890 downwards.
GGGCATCAGCGGCCAAGTGCTGCCGTAATTGATGGCCAATTGCACTATGGAGGTGCCTTTATGCCAATCATCCTTTTTGGGTGGATTTTGGATGAGGTCGCGTTCAATTTGTTGGTTTAATTCGTGGACGCGAGAAACCTGTCTGTCCCAAAATGTACCACTGGAAAGCGTATCGATGGCGGTTTGGGCAATGGGCACCAGGGCTTGAATGTGGGGGTTAACAATGCGGGCGATGCGGGTTTCTATTCTTCTTAAGGGACTAACCACGAGATAGGTATCTTTTTCGTTGGGAATGAGTATACCAATGGTTTTGGGCTGGGTATCGCCCACCACGAGTTCAAAATAACCATCTTTATCGCTGAGGGCAGATTTTAACGATGTGGTGTCATAGATCGACGCGAAAGGAATGGCTTTGCCCGATTTTTTGTCTCTCACATAGCCGGTAATGGCATATTCTTGTTTGCCATTGTTGATCACGCCTTCTTGCAGTGTTCGAATGACGATGTGATTGCCTCTCAAACGGAAGGCCAAATGTTGTCCGAGCATCCTATCCAGTCCTTCTCGAAATGAGATGTCTACCCACGTGTCGGCGGTCACCGTTTTGGGCAGGATGTCTGGGTTGTAGGAGAAATACAGTTTGGATGCCAATTCCAATTTTTCGAGGGCTTGCGCCGTAGGTCCGGCGGGTACCACAAAAACAAAGGGTTGGTCGAGCGACGTGATGGTTAGCGGGCTTGCTGCGGGCGATGTTTGTGCCGATAGCGAAGCGAAGAGGTGGGCTGTGATGAGCAGGAATAGGGTTCTCATTGACAGCTACCTCCTTTCAACCAGATGGTTTCTTTTTCGGGGACAATTTCCATGTTGAATGTTTCTTGGATGATTTCGAGGAT
>JBJTNN010000003.1:0-4650 GCA_046074125.1 Bacteroidota bacterium | reverse complement strand
CCAAAGCGCGCGCCGCAGCACCTGTTAAAGTAGCATAATCAATCACCAATTGTGGCTCATACTTTTTGGCAAATGATAGCGCATCGGCCAAGATTAGTCGACCTTCAGCATCCGTGTTCAACACCTCTACGGTGGTTCCATCGTACATGGTGATGATATCGCCCGGACAAGTGGCCATTTCTCCAGGACGGTTATCGGTGGAAGGAACCAACCCCACCAACCAAATGGGCCACTGAAGCTTTGCGATGGCCTCAAAAACCCCACCCACCACAGCGGCGCCACCCATGTCGCATTTCATCATGTCCATGCTATTGGGAGTGGGCTTCAGACTCAATCCCCCGGTATCAAAAACCACCCCTTTACCCACCAAAACAATGGGTTGTTGGTTCTTGGCTCCGCTGGGCTTGTATTCCAAAACAGAAAATGTCGGCGGTTCCTGACTCCCTTTATTTACGGCCAACAGGCCACCCATTTTTAAACTCTCTATTTGCGCCTCCCCGAATACTTCCACTTTAAAACCCAATGTCTTTCCCATTTCGGCAAACACCTCACCAAGTCCTTGTGCATTGAGTGCATTTACGGGCTCATTGACCCAATTTCGTGCCGATTTTACGGCATTGGCAATGATTTCAACCTCCGCCAATTGCTCGCTACCCGCACCCAAAAGTGTCACCTGAAGACCGGTTCTTTTTTCGTTTGAAGTGAGGTACTTATCGAAGCGATAATCGGCCAAAATCAACCCTTCGGCGAAAGCCAAGGCTTTGGGAGCGTCCCAGTCCACATTGACCAGTTGAATTTCTGTTACTTTTTTGGGCAATTTCGACATCACCGAAGCTCCGTCTTTCCTTAATTTCTCCCACTCACTGGCATTGCTTTTCCCCGGATTAAGCACCAGCGAAAAATTACCCTCCAACCCCTGATATTGCGCCGTTTCAATCTCTCCCAATGACTTCCAATAGTCCAATACATTTTGGGGAATTTGAACCGTTCCCAGGGATTTCATTTGCGAGGATAGAAAAATAGTTGCAACCATGCCACAAAGTAAGTGAATCGAGGCGTGATAGCCCAATTTTTTGCAATAATGCCCAAAGAGAAAAACACCGTGGCGATTTGTGCAGAAATGGACACATAGTTGACCTTTACGCATGTATTTTTGCTTCATCGCTTATGCAAAAAATTAGAGTCGGCATTTTCTTTGGTGGTCAATCCCGCGAACGCGAAGTTTCATTCGCCGGGGGCAGAACGGTATACGACAACCTCGACAAACAACTGTTTGAGCCCATCCCCATTTTCGTAGATTCATTCGGCAATTTTTGCCAACTGAAATGGGAGTATGTGTACAAAGGAAGTATCCGTGATTTCTATCCCCCTACCTATGTGCAAGTAGATGGGAATCGACATAGCTGCTTACCCGAGTTGCCCCATGGCTTTCAAGTGTATGCAGAGAGCATTCATGAAATCGCCCAGAGCAAAGAAAAACAGCGACAGGTGTTGCAGGAAATCGGCGAGCCATTGTCAATGGAACAGATTCAAACGCGCATCGACTTTGCATTTTTGGCGCTCCATGGCACGTTTGGCGAAGATGGCAGCATCCAAGGTTTGCTCGAATGGTACGGCATCCCCTACTCTGGCTCCGGCATTCTTGCTTCGGCGATGGGCATCAACAAAGCGGTTCAAAAAGACTTTCAGACCACCGCTGCTCTGTATGTCAACGATTTCACCACCCTCTCTCAAAACCATTGGCTCTCAGCCAGCGAAGCGCAGAAAAAACAGTGGTTTGTTGAATTTAACGTATTGTTTTCGGAGCGATTTGTGATCAAACCCGCACACCAAGGATCCTCTTTGGGCGTGAGCATTCTCAAACACCCCAACTTCGATGAATTCTGCAACGCCATCGATTTGGCCTTTTTTCGATTGACGATCGAGGCGATGGATTGGAATGAGAAATCGGAAGAAGAGAAAATAAGGGACATCAAACATCTGACCGACATTCGAAGTGGCCTAGGTCTACCACTCCTTGCAGACGGTAAAACCCTGTATTTGCCCACCGAATTACTCGACTACCTGAATACTACTTTGTCGCAGAGCGAGCGCGTATTACTGCAATCGCAAGACAGCGAATCCCTTGTCCTCATTGAGTCGATGATCGATGGCAAAGAGTTTAGCTGTATCGTAGTTGCGGGCGCCACCGGAGAACCATTTGCGCTACCACCAACAGAAATACGAAAATCAGGGGATTTGTTCGATTATCGCAGTAAGTACCTGCCCGGATTGAGCAACAAAGTCACTCCCATCGAGGTAGACCCGCAGTGGATCACCAACATTCGCGAGGCCTGCTGCCATCTGTATATCCATTTTGGCTTTGAGGTGTACGCCAGGATCGATGGTTTCATCACCGATGACGGAGAGATATTCCTGAACGACCCAAATACTACGAGTGGCATGATGCCGTCCTCTTTCTTCTTCCATCAGGCCGCAGAAATTGGCATGAACCCCAGCGCATTCCTATCGCTCATCTATTTCAATTCTTTGAGAGCGCGCATCCAAACGCATCCCAAAGGACAGCAATTCAATGCTTTATTAAACCATAGCGAATCGCTCATTCAATCGGCCGATGCACAAAAAACGCAAAAAAAGAAAATCGCTGTAATCATGGGTGGATATAGTTTTGAGCGTCACATCAGCATGGAAAGTGGTAGAAACATCTATGAAAAATTGAGCAGTAGCGAAGAAATGGAACCAGTACCCTTGTTCTTGGCTGGAGACGCTCAATCGTATAAACTGTATGCACTGCCCCTGAACATGATGTTGAAAGACAATGCCGACGACATCAGAGACAAAATATTGCATTACCGCGAAAACCCCGCTCTAACCGCCATACAACAAGAAAGCACATCTTTAACCGCCGGCATTTTAAGGACCAAACCGGTATTTACTCCCGAAGAAATATCCTTGGAATCACTCAAAAATCGCGTGGAAGGCGTGTTCATTGCACTGCATGGCAGACCCGGTGAAGACGGCACATTGCAAAATGACCTAGCCCAATTCGGACTCTACCACAACGGCAGTTTGAGCCATTCCGCAGCAATCACCATCAACAAATTTGAAACGAACCGATTGTTGCGCGAAAAAGGATTTTTGGTCGCCAACCACACCCTCGTCCAAAAGCAAAATTGGCAATCTGCTGGCGCCGAATTGAGCGAAACACTGTGTAAAGAATTTGGCTTACCCTTGATTGCCAAACCCGCCGATGACGGTTGCAGCGCCGCGGTGAGAAAAATCAAATCGGCTGCCGAATTGAATGCCTTCATGCAAGTAATTTTTCGCGACACCGATACCATCGATCCAAAACTGTGCGAAACACTCAACATACGTGCAACCGATGAAATGCCCAGGAAAACAGAATTGTTGATCGAGCAATTCATCGACCGCGCCGGGGCAGAACGATTTTTGGAAGTTACCGGGGGCATGGTTACTCACTGGGACGACAACGGAAACCTCACATACGAAGTATTTGAACCTTCAGAATCCCTGGCAGAAAGCGAAATCCTCAGCTTGGAAGAGAAATTCTTGGCCGGACAAGGGCAAAACCTTACACCATCGCGTTTTTCAAAAAATCCTGCAGAACAAATCAGAATCAGCGAATCTGTGAGAACCACCCTGGAAGCCGTGGCTCGCGCCCTCGACGTAACCGGCTATTGCAGAATTGATGCCTTCGTTAGAATCTTTTCCGATGGCCGTGTAGAAACCATCATCATCGAAGTGAATTCGTTGCCTGGCATGACACCCGCTACCTGTATCTACCACCAAGCCTCAATTAACGGATACAAACCCTTTGAATTCATCCGGGAAATACTGAAATTTGGAGAAAATCGCAGCGCGTGAAAAACTGGCTTTACAACATTGGACTTGGGGGATTGTTTTTGGCAATCGTAATCACGCTGTCGTATTTTGGACTTGACGCCTACACCCGTCATGGCGATGCCATACTTGTACCCAACATATTGAAAATGAAGCCATTTGAAGCCGAAGAAAAACTGTCGTCTATGGATTTGGGGATGAAAATCATTGACACGGTTTACATCGACAACATGAAACCTGGCGTCATTGTGGAGCAAACCCCAGAATCAAACGACGATGTAAAATCAGGTCGAGTGGTATACGTGACTGTCAACGCTACATCCCGACCACGCGTGAATATGCCCAAACTCACCGATTGCAGTTTAAATTTGGCCAAAGCACTGCTAAAAAATGCAGGACTTATTTTGGGAAAAGTAAGCAAAGAATACGCAGAATATGGCAATAATTTAGTGACCGCCCAACGCGTAGGAGGTCGAAGCATCGAAGCCGGCGAAAAAGTGCTTAAAGGCACCGTGGTAGACATCACCATCATTGACTCTGAAATGTCGCCAAACAGTGATTCTACAGCCGTTGAGGACCCGGTGGATGTCACTGAAGATTCACAATAGTGTTATTCTTCTGTCATTCATTCGCCTACATCCAAAATATTATTGCTATTTTTTCGTTAATTTAGCACGTTGAAAGTCACGAAATGAGCAAAAAACTGCTCGCAGTGAATTTTACGATTTTTGATATGCGCGTTAGGAGTATCCTTTTTGCTTTGGTTCTGCTGTTTGTTGGCCTAACAAA
>JBJTNN010000002.1:0-3212 GCA_046074125.1 Bacteroidota bacterium | reverse complement strand
GTGACCGCTGCGCGCATCACCCAGTTTTAAACTCAGCGAGAATAAGTCTTCTTCGTTCTTTTTGATGAGTCCGTATCGGATTTCAGCGACCCGACCATAATTTCCGTCGCGTTCGGCTTGATCTGCTTCGATTTTCAGGGATTCGATGGCGGCTTTTTTCTGTTGGATTTGCGACAAAACCCCTTTTTCGTTTTCCCATTGGGCATTCAGCGCATTGCGTTTCTCGCTCAGGTTGGCAATTTCCTCATTGAGTTTGGTCAATTTGGCGGTATCGCTTTCCCGTTTGATGGCTTCCCGTTCAATTTCCAACTGCATGATTTTTCGGTTCATTTCATCCAGTTCTTCGGGCACGGAATCCATTTCTAGTCGGAGTTTCGACGCGGCTTCATCCAGCAAATCGATGGCTTTATCGGGCAGGAAGCGGTCATTGATATATCGTTGGCTCATTTCCACCGCTGAAATGATGGCTTCGTCTTTGATGCGCACTTTGTGATGCACTTCGTAACGTTCTTTCAATCCGCGCAAAATGGAGATGGCTTCCTGCGTGTCGGGTTCTTCTACCATGACCTTTTGAAAACGGCGTTCCAGGGCTTTGTCGGCCTCGATATATTTCTGATATTCCGCCAGGGTGGTGGCGCCGATGGCGCGCAACTCTCCGCGGGCTAAGGCAGGTTTTAATATGTTGGCGGCATCCATGGCGCCTTCGCTCCGACCTGCTCCAACCAGTGTGTGGATTTCGTCGATGAACAAGACCACTTCGCCTGCGGCGCCGATGACTTCTTTCACTACGGCTTTCAGGCGTTCCTCGAATTCGCCCTTGTATTTCGCACCCGCAACCAAAGCGCCCAAATCCAAGCTGTATATCACTTTCGATTTCAAGTTCTCCGGCACATCCCCGCGGATGATCCTCATGGCCAATCCCTCGGCAATGGCGGTTTTACCCACGCCCGGTTCGCCAATCAAAACTGGGTTGTTTTTGGTTCGGCGCGATAAGATTTGCAAAACCCGACGGATCTCTTCGTCTCGGCCAATAACAGGGTCGAGTTTTCCCTCACGGGCCATTTGGTTAAGGTTGAGGGCAAATTTTTTCAGGGAGTTGAATTGATTTTCGTCGGTTTGGGTGTTCACCCGGTTGCCGCCGCGCAACGCCTGTATCGCTTTGATCAAATCGCCCCGCTTGAATCCCGCATCCTTCAACAAATTGGCCGCACTGTCCTTTCCATCCAAAATGCCCACCAACAAATGTTCGTTGGTGATGAATTCATCCTTGAGCTCCGACATGACTTTTTCAGCAGCCACAGTCACCGCATTCAAGGGTTGAGAAAGATATACTTGACCACCTTCTACCTTCGGCAGTGATTGCAAACTGGCTTGGGCCGCTTGCTCAATCCGGGAAAGGTTCGCACCCAACTTCCCCGCGATAAATTGCAAGGTCTCTTCATCCTCCGTGATCATGGCCAACAGCAAATGCGTGGGTTCCATGGCTTGGTGTTTGTTTGCGATGGCCAACTGCTGCGCCTTTGACAACGTGTCTTGTGCTTTGATGGTAAATTGTTGTAAATTCATGATGCTTGCTTACGCTCAAAATAGATTCCATTGCATAGAATGGTATGTTTTGTGTCAAAATGTCGTTAAGAAAGTGCGCAAATTCTGCAAATTCGTGTCAAATCGTCAGTTTTTACGCAAATAGCGATCATCGATGGCTTGATTCTCGTCTTCGATGGCTTCAAGCGGGATTTCGGTTTCCTCGGCTTCGTCATCGCTGTTTTCGATGTCCTCCCGTTTTTTGGCGGGACCTTTCAATCGATTCCAGGCATCGGGGTGGAGGCAAACTTGGAATACTGCGGTATCGATGCTGCCCGAATCTTTCGCCAACAATCTATTTTTCAATGCCCTAAAATGACCATTGTTGCTTTTTACACAACCGTTTGAGTCCAGGAACCACCGCACTTTCTTCGGCATGGGGATAATGCTTGCCAAGAAGGTGCATTCGCCCAAGGTGAGTTCGCTGGGGTGTTTGTGGAAATAGAATTGGGCCGCTTCGGTGGCGCCAAAGATACCCGGACCCCATTCGATCACGTTTAAGTACACTTCCATCATGCGGTTCTTGCTCACCAGCGAACGTCGCTCCATCAGCCAGGTTAACAGGATTTCTTCTACTTTTCGGGCGATGGTTTTTCTGCGGCCCAAGAATACGTTTTTCACAAGCTGCATAGAAATGGTAGATCCGCCGCGGGCGAAACGTTTTTGACGATAATTCTGGGCAATGCTCGACCGGAAGGCATCCATATAAAACCCTTGGTGATGGAAAAAATCGGGGTCTTCGCTGCGCAAAACACAGCGCACCAAATCCTTGCTGATGTATTCGAGCGGGGTGAAATTTCCATTGTCACCCCCCACTTCAAATCGGGCCACGGGTTCGCCTTTGTCCCAATACGTGTAGGTGAAAACACCGTTCATGATCCGCGGATCTACATCGCCCCACTGAACGATGGTAAAATCCTTGCTCGGCCACATCTGACTCTCAAGTACACAGTCGCGGGGTTTTTCATGCTCCATGGCAAATTTGAAGCGATATTCCAATGTGCCGGTGGCTTTGGGTATGCCGATATTTCGGAATAAACCCACAGGCAAACTAGAAAAGAATGCATTGGCACCCAATCGGGGCATATACAAACCCAGTGCATATTTTGGATTGTTTCCGCCTTGGTACTGCGCGAAAACATTGGCGCCAATTTGGTTGATCCGCACGGTACTTTGGGAATCCAATTCAAAGAATCCATCTTTTACATCGCAGACGAACCTGCCGTGGGCAGAATCTACCTGCACCAAAGTATCGGATATTCGTTCATCGTCTACCTGAAGCCCAATGAATCCGCCTTGCAAATCGGCGTGTATCGCCCCAAACGACTCGCCCAATTCGGAGACTTCAAATTCCGCGCGTTGAAAGCCCAAACCATCCAAAACCAGTGGGATGCTTACATATTTCTGTTTATTCGCCGGGGTGATGCTCACGTGACCCGTTAGATCGTCTTTGTCCAAATCACCCTGCAGTAAAAACTCCAACGTTTTTTTGGTAACCCGAGGAAGGGTATCGGTTTCGCTCTTGCGTCGACGCTTGTGCTCTTTGCGGTCTTTGTCGGTGACCAACTTTTCAGAGGTGGCTTTCACGTGCAAGTCAATGGCTTCGTTGCGATACAATGTGTTGGGTA
>JBJTNN010000001.1:0-16417 GCA_046074125.1 Bacteroidota bacterium | reverse complement strand
TGGTATTGATAGCGATCGCGAATGTCTAACGGCATATCCACATACGCCACCTGCTCCGGTGCATCAACGGCCGCAAACACCGCTTTCACCAAATCCAAAAAGGTCCTACACTCGCCCGTGCCCAAATTGTACAGCCCACTATTTTTTCGGTTTGCGAAGAAGTGGGTGAGTACCGACAACACATCTTTTACATAAATAAAATCTCGTTCCTGGGCCCCATCTGCATAATCTGCACGGTGGCTTTTGAACAGCGATACCGAACCCGTTTCACGCCATTGATTGAACGCGTGATACACCACCGAAGCCATTCTGCCTTTGTGGTATTCGTTGGGACCAAACACATTGAAAAATTTGAACCCCGCCCAAAACGGAGGCACATTCCCAGCCGATTCTTGCTCCATCACCCATAAATCGAAGCGATGCTTGCTGTTTCCATAGGGATTCAACGGTTGCAGTTTTACCAATCCCGATGGATCGTCGGAAAATCCCTCTGCGCCATCGCCATAGGTAGCGGCCGACGAGGCATAAATCAACGGGATGCTGAATTCTACGCAGGTATTCCAAATCGACATGGAATAATCCACGTTCAAGGATTGCAACACTTGTTCGTCGAACTCATTGGTTTTTGTGCGCGCGCCGATGTGAAAAATGAACTGAACTTTGTGTGCCTGTTGAGGCAACCAAGACAAAAATTCACTCCTTTCGATGCGATGTAACAGGGTTTTCCCTGTCAAGTTGGGGGCTTTTTCTGGGTGAGAGAAATCATCCACCGCCACCAACTCTCCGTAGCCCAATTGCTGCAGGTGACCCAACAAGGCCGAGCCAATAAATCCTGCCGCTCCGGTTACAATGATCATCACAGCAAACCTACAACGATTTTTTCACGTGTGAAACCCCCAAAGCACTTTCCATTCTCCCGTTGGATTGCCGTATAATTGCAGTAAGCATGAGTCAGAAAAAACAGAACCTCACCGTTTATATTTTGGTTGCCATGGTTATAGGGGCCGTGGTTGGACAATTAATCCATGTATATTTCCCTGAAACCATCCAAATCAAAGACGCTTCCGGTGAAATCAAATCGATTGTCCGCTCAGAATACATCGGCCAATATTTCAAAATCCTCACCTCCGTATTTTTGCGGTTGGTACAAATGATCATCGCCCCGTTGGTCATCACCACCCTCATCGTAGGCATTGCCAAAATGGGCAATTTGAAAGCCGTGGGCAGGGTTGGCGGCCGCTCCATGATTTGGTTTTTCAGCGCATCGTTGGCATCGTTGCTGTTGGGTTTGATGCTGGTCAATTTCTTCGCACCGGGCGAGGCATTGAAATTGAACGTGAGTGGTTTTGACACCAGTGCGGCCAGCGATGTCATCGGCAAAACCCAGAGTTTTTCGGTGCAACATTTCATTGAGCACTTGTTTCCCAAAAGTTTGTTCGAAGCCTTGGCCACCAATGAGATTCTGCAAATTGTGGTTTTCTCGATCTTTTTCGGGGTGGCACTGACACAATATGGCGAAAAGGGCGATGGCATCGTGAAAATGCTCGACAACCTGAGTAAAATCATCCTCATTTTGGTTGGCTATGTGATGTGGTTTGCTCCCTTGGGTGTTTTCGGTGGAATCACCGCCATCATCGCCACAAAGGGCTTGGAGATATTGAAAGTCTACGGTTATTACATGGGCTCATTTTATGTAGGACTTACTTTGTTGTGGATCTTGCTGCTGGGTGTGGGCTATTTCATTTTGCGTCATCGCCTAACCACCCTCCTCAACCACCTCAAAACGCCGCTGATGGTCGCCTTTAGCACCACCTCCAGCGAAGCGGTTTTCCCCAAACTCACCGAAGAATTGGAAAAATTTGGCTGCCGCAAAAAAATCGTGAGCTTCATTTTGCCTTTGGGCTATAGCTTCAACTTGGATGGATCCATGATGTACATGACGTTCGCCTCGATTTTTATCGCACAAGCGTACGGCGTTCCCCTGGATTTGGGCATACAATTGACCATGTTGCTGGTGTTAATGCTCACCTCCAAAGGCATTGCCGGGGTGCCTCGCGCCTCTCTGGTGGTTGTGGCGGCTACTTGTACGATGTTCGACATTCCTGCCGAAGGCATTGCCCTGATTTTACCGATCGACCACTTCTGCGACATGGGTCGTTCCATGACCAACGTACTTGGCAATGGATTGGCTACCGCCGCCATCGACAAATGGGAAAAAGATTAACATGAGTGATTCGCCGAACACCTGGACGGCCGAGTTGCCAAGCAGTCTCACCCAAGAATTGATTTTGGGGGTAAAAGACCAAATTGAGAAGGACTTCGGACTCATGGGATTTACCTTTTCGGTGGCGCTACCCTTGAACCTCGAAGCTCTTTTACCGGAACTCACCGAGTGCATCGCACAACTGCAACAACACCATCACGGCACTTGGATGAAAGTCGTTTATCGGGTCGATCTTACCGAAAAACAGTACAAGTTTGTACAGCGCATGGGCGGCAACACCCCCGAAAACATGGCCAAAGCAGTGGTATTGCGCGAATTCCAGAAGGTTTATACCCGCAAGCACTTCAGTTAGTTTGTTAATTCAGCCATATTTGGCGAAATTTGTATTCTTATGGAATTGAAAGACGTTGTTTCAGTAACGGGTATGCCCGGATTGCACAAAATTTTAGGTAGAAACAAAAGCGGGTTGATTTTGGAATCGCTAACCGATGGAAAGCGCTTCGGCACCAACCCCAGACAACGCATCAGTGTGTTGAGTGATATCGCCATGTTCACCGAAGAGGAAGAAGTAAAATTGGCCGTTGTATTGATGTCGATCAAAGCCCTAGAAGATGCCGGCAAAGCCGTTCCTACTTCAAAATCTGACAACGACGAAGTAAAAGCTTTCATGGCCCAAGTGTTGCCAAACTACGACCGCGAACGCGTTTACACTTCAGACATGAAGAAATTGTTCGTTTGGTATGGCATGTTGAAAAGCACTGATTTGGATTGGAGCAACTTGAACAAAGAGAGCGATGCGGAAGAAGCCACCGACGCTGACGCCCCAAAAGCCACCGAAACCAAAGCCAAAAAAGTAGCGGCCGCTCCAAAAAACACCGCCATCAAAAAACCCGCGGCTGGAGCAAAAACCAAAACAACCACGCCCCGCAAAATGGGCAGCTAAGCAGTTATGCCTACCACTTTCCTACCCGATCCATTCATCGTCAACAGCAAAGACGATGTGTTACCCCTATACCAGCAACTGATCGATCGATCCATCACCTCGATGGATGAATTCCGCAGTTTTTTAAAGGATGTGAGCGATTTGGAGAGCGCATTGTCCGAAGACATGGCTTGGCGCTATATCCGCATGACCTGCGACACCCAAAACAAAGATCACGAAGCGGCCTACCTAACATTCGTCCAAGAGATCCAACCCCATTTGGCACCTTTGGAAGACCAAATCAACCAAAAAATTGTGGCTTGTCAATTTGCCGCCCAATGGCGACATGAAGATGAAGCCCATGAAATTTATTTGCGCGGATTGGCAGGGGCGGTAGACTTGTTCCGGGAGGAAAACATCCCCTTGCAAAGTGAATTGGCCACCTTGGCCCAAGAGTATAGCGCCGTTCAAGGAGCGATGTCGATTGAGTGGGAAGGACAAACCCTCACCCTGCAGCAAGCCAGCAATGTTTTGATGCGCACTGACCGACAAGCCCGTGAAACGGTTTGGACACTCATGCAGCAGAGACGGTCGGTTGATACCGAGAAATTGAACACCCTATTCAACCAAATGGTGCAATTGAGGCATCAAGTGGCCCTGAATGCGGGATTTGACAATTTCCGGGATTACATGTTTAAGGCGATGGGACGTTACGACTACGACGTAACCGCTTGCAAAGATTTCCATCGCAGCGTTGAAACAGCCGTGGTCCCCTTACTCAAAGAACTCATGGTTCGTCGCAAAGTCCAACTGGGATTAGAGACGTTGAAACCATGGGACACACAGGTAGACCCTCTTGGCAGAGAACCTTTGAAACCCTTCCATGGCGGTGAAGAATTGTTAAAAAAAGGCATTGACTGTTTGGAGCGTGTGGATCCATTTTTTGGGTCTTGCATCAAAACGATGGAATCGCATCAACTGCTCGACCTAGACTCTCGTTTGGGCAAAGCACCTGGTGGATACAATTATCCTTTGGCAAAAACCAACATGCCCTTCATATTCATGAATGCCAGTGGGAATTTGCGCGATGTAGAGACGTTGGTTCATGAAGCCGGCCATGCCATTCATAGCTTTCAAATGGCTCCTTTGGGATTAAACGCCTTCAAAAACACACCCAGTGAAGTCGCAGAGTTGGCCAGCATGAGCATGGAATTGTTGACCATGAACACTTGGGATGCCTATTTCCAGGACCCACACCAGTTGCAACGTGCCAAGGCTGAGCAATTGGAAGGCATTTTGGGCACCTTGCCATGGATCGCCCAGGTGGATGCTTTTCAACATTGGATATACGAAAACCCCAACCATACAGTAGCCGAGAGAACCGCTGCATGGATGGATTTGTCGAAGCGATTCGGCTCTGGCGAAGTTGACTTCTCTGGGCTAGAATCCGCCTTAGAAAGCAGTTGGCACAAGCAGTTGCACATATTTGAGGTACCATTTTACTACATCGAGTATGGATTTGCCCAATTGGGGGCCATCGGTGTGTGGAGAAATTACATCCAAAAAGGAACTCAGGCCATTGACGATTACAAGGCCTTCTTGAAATTGGGTTATACCCAGAGCATTCCCGCCGTTTACCAAACCGCAGGGGTGGCTTTCAATTTTTCCGAGGATTACATTCGTGAGTTGATGGACTTTGTGAATCGTGAGCTTCACGCGGTCTACGAATCCTAGGACACTGCATATTTTCCGTCATTTTATTAAACCTTTGGTCGATTCATTCGCAAACTGGCGATGAAGTGGCTTAAATTCGCAGTGCATGAAAAAATTACTATTCCTTGCGATGAGCGTTGCTGCGTTCAATGTGACCATCGCCCAAAAAATTGATTTGGACCGTGTTTATGTGGCACACCAGTACCGCGATTTGCCATCTACGCCTTTGGATAGCACTTGGAGAACTTACAACGTTCGTGTAGAAGTTCCAAGCACCATTTCTGGCGCCATGTCCTCTTCTTCTATTGAAGACCGCATCAACCTTCAGGGTTGGAAAAAAGTGTATGGCGGAGGTCATGCCCAGATCACTGTAAATTTTGATGATTTGATGTTTGATGGACAAAAGATCGAGAATCGCAAAGAAGAAATCAAAAACAAAGAAGGTGTGGTAACTGCCACAAACTACTACTACTGGTCTGTGGTGAAATACAGCATCGGTGGTACATACTCTGCCAAAGATTGGCAAGAAAATGCCTTGATCAACCGCACCAACATCAACGGAACCAGTTCTTCTCAATTGGAATGGAAGAGTCCTGAATTCCGCAGCATGGGCGAGGCCGATCGCTATTTCAGCAACAACCGCGCAGCCATCTCAAACAAATTGGTGAAAGACCACATGGAAACCATGTTGGCAAACATCAACAGCAGCATCAACGACAAATACGGATTTCCCTTAAGCACCGATCAGGTTTCGTTGTGGACCACTGATTCTAAAAAACACCCTGAAAACGTGGCGTTTGTAGAAAACATGACCAAAATGAAGGCGAGCATTGCCAAGGTAACCGCCAATGGCATTGATGCGGCAACTCGCGCTGAGTTGATGAGCAGCATTGAATACATGACAGGCGTTAAAGGCAAATACATCACCGAGGACAAAGGCGACCGCAAATTGCGTTATGCCTGTTCTTACAACAACGCGGTATTGTATACGATTTTGGATATGCCCGACAAAGCCATTGAAGAGTGCAACGCGCTGATTGCCAACGATTACGACGTAAAGGATGGCGAGAAGATGATTGAGAAATTGAACAAGGTGAAAGCATTGATGGCCAAAAACAACAAAGTAAGCCGTCACTACCCCATCGACACCAGCAAGTTCAATACCCCGAACTAAGCTGCGATAAGCATTTGACAGATTTTGTCCCACCGGGCAAAATCCCAAAGAAAAAGGCCCCGATGGGGCCTTTTTCTTGGTATCATTCCGACGAAAAATCCAACTATTGCTTATTACAATAAGCAATTTTATTGTATTTTTGCTTAATACAATAAGCAATGAACACCTTGTTTGAAAAATTCTATAAGCGCGTGGCCTCAACAAATGTAGACTTCACCCGCCAAATCATGCAAGAAATTGCTTGGGACCAAGCACGACTCATCGGCATCAAAGGAGCGCGTGGCGTGGGTAAAACCACGCTTCTGCTTCAATACATCAAACTACATCTGCCTTACCAGCAAGGAGAAACGCTGTACGTGAGTTTAGACAGCCTCTATTTCAACCAACATAGTTTATACGAACTCGCCGATCAATTTGAAAAACACGGCGGAAAATTCTTGTTTATCGACGAAGTCCACTACTACAACAACTGGTCACAAGAATTAAAAAACATCTATGACGATTTCCCGGAATTAAACGTCGTTTTTACAGGTTCCTCCATGCTTGAAATTCTCAATGCCCGGGCCGATCTTTCCAGAAGGGCAATTATCTATACCATGGGTGGACTTTCATTTCGCGAATTCCTGTCGCTAAAGAAAATCGACACGTTCCAACACCATACCCTGGAGGATATTCTCACCAACCATATCGAAATATCACAAGAAATCGTCCAACGGATCAAACCACTCCAATGGTTTCAGCAATACCTAAGTACTGGGTACTACCCCTATTTCACAGAAAGCGAAACGCTGTATGCCCAAAAAGTGGAGGAAGTGGTGAGAATGATGCTAGAGATAGAACTCCCCCTACTGCGCGGCGTGGAACATACCTACATCAGCAAAATCAAATTATTGCTGCTCGCAATTGCCGAATCGGCCCCATTCACCCCTAACGTGAGCAAACTGGCCGAGCGCATCGGCATCAATAGAAACACCCTCATTCATTACCTCAACAACCTCAATAAAGTTGGGCTCACAACCCATTTACACGGCAACAGCCAGGGCATCACACGGTTGCAAAAGCCAGAAAAGATATACTTGGAAAACCCCAATTTGATGTATGCACTGAACCCATCGCATGCGAATACAGGGAATGTCAGGGAAACCTTTTTTATGAACCAACTATCGCAATTACATCAAATTTCACTGCCTGCACAGGGAGATTTTCTGATCGACAATCAATTCACTTTTGAAATTGGCGGCAAATCGAAAGGCAGCAAGCAAATAGCCCAAGCAAATCAGGGCTACGTAGTGCAAGACGATATTGAAATAGGCAGTCAGCGAACCCTTCCGCTGTGGCTGTTCGGATTTTTGTATTGATTACAAATTCCCGCGGTTGGCTTGCTCGCGCTCGATGCTTTCAAACAACGCTTTAAAGTTCCCTTTACCGAAGCTCTTGGCACCTTTTCGCTGAATGATTTCGAAGAACAAAGTTGGGCGATCTTCAACGGGCTTGGTGAAAATCTGCAACAAATAACCACTCTCATCGCGATCGATCAGGATGTTCAATTTCTTCAACTCATTCAAATCCTCATCCACCTCTCCTACGCGATCCAACACGTCATCGTAATAGTTCTCTGGCACGTACAAGAAATCTACGCCTCTTTTGCGCAGTTCACCCACGGTGTGGATGATATCGTAAGTTTCAACGGCAATGTGCTGAACGCCAGCGCCGTGATAGAAATCCAGGTATTCCTCAATTTGCGACTTTTTCTTACCATCTGCGGGCTCATTGATTGGGAATTTGATGTAGCCGTTTCCGTTGCTCACTACCTTACTCATCAATGCGCTATACTCGGTGCTGATGTCTTTGTCATCGAACGTTAACAAGAGTTTGAAACCCATCACATTCTCATAAAACTCAACCCAATCGTTCATTTTACCGAGTTCCACATTGCCAACGCAGTGGTCCACATATTTCAATCCAACGGGGGTAACATCCATGGCATTGGGCACGGCTTTATATCCTGGCAAAAAGGCCCCTGTATAATTTTTACGTTCTACAAACTTGTGAACGGTTTCACCGTAGGTATAGATTCCGCTGATTACCACGGTGCCAAATTCATCCTCAAACGTGGTGGGCTCCATGAAAGGGCGGGCACCGCGCTTTACGGTTTCATTGAAACTTGCGGTGGCATCGTCCACCCACAAACTCAAGAACTTCACACCATCACCATGTTGGCCATGGTGGCGGGTTATATCGCTGTTGGGATCCAAGGAGGTGGTCAACACCAAGCGGATTTTCTCTTGTTGTAACACATAGCTGGCACGATCGCGCACCCCGGTTTCTGGACCTGCATAGGCGACCAATTTATACCCCCAAGCAACCTGATAATAGTAGGCACTTTGTTTGGCGTTACCCACGTAAAATTCTAGGTGGTCGGTACCGTTAAGCGGCAAAAAATCGACAGTGGTAGTCACCGTTTCCAAGGTTGATGTTTCCATGTGTTTGTGCGTTCAATAAAATACAAATTTACGAAATCTCGACGGGAATTGCACGGACCGATTGGATGAGTTACCGCTTTATGACAATCTGGGGCGGCTTCCATTAATTGGGGTCAACCACCACATCGATGCGAACGGCACGCCAAGCGGCGTGGGCAAGAGCGGCTTCTCTGGCTTGATGAACCAGGAGTTTTGCGGCGTTGACTTTGGCGGGTTCTTTCGGCATTTTCACCACGATTTGTTGAATGAACCGATTTTTTACCCGCGCCACGGAGGGTACTTGCGGACCTAAAACATTGTTAGACAACACTTTTTTCAATTGTTCGGCCAGCCAACGGCTGGCCGCAGTTGCCGTTTGGGCATCGGCATGTTTCACGTCGATCTTTAACAATTTGGTGAACGGCGGATAGCCAAAAGACTCTCGGTGTGCGAGTTCGTTCGACATCAGTCCACGATAATCGTCTTCTGAGAGGGCCCGCAGCACTTCGTGCTGCGGTTGGTGCGTTTGAAGCATCATCAGGCCGCGCTCCGCGCGCCTGCCAACCCGACCCAACAACTGTTGCAACTGCTGAAAAGCCCGCTCATGACTGCGAAAATCGGGAATGTGCAACAACATATCGGTGTCGGCCACCACCACCAAACCTATATTCTCTATGTCTATCCCCTTGGCCAACAATTGGGTTCCCACCAAAATATCGATTTCTCCGCGCTCAAAAGCCGTTAAAATCCGCTGAAAATCATCGCGCTTTCTCAGGCTTTGTTGATCGAATCGACCTACCCTGGCGGTGGGAAACAAATCGGACAGCTCTTCCGCCAATTTTTCCGTACCAGTTCCCTTTAACTGCAAACTTTGAGAACCACAAGCCACACACTTCACCGGCACAGCTTGTTGGTACCCGCAGTAACTGCAACGTTGATTGTCGGTACTCTTGTAATACGTCAGCGAAATATCGCAATGTTTGCACTGCGTGGTTAATCCGCAATCCTCGCATTCGATGTAGGGCACATACCCTTTTCGGTTGTGATATACCACCACACGCTGTTTCAATTCCAGGGCTTTTTCGATGGCTACTTTGGCGGGGTCGCTGAAAAGGCCGTTGAACTGACCTTGTTTTTTCAACTCTCCCACGTGCAAGAACATCAATTCGGCGGGTTTTCCACCATCAAATTTCTCATGCAGTTCGGCCATTGCAACCCGATTTTGCGATACGGCGTATTGCATTTCGTAGCTGGGCGTGGCAGAACCCATCAACAGGTCCGCGCCGTGAATTTTCGCCAACTGAAATGCCGCATCCCTCCCGTGGTAATAAGGTTTTTTGTCGAACTGCTTGTAACTCCACTCATGCTCCTCATCCACCACCACCAAGCCGAGGTCGGTGAAGGGCGCAAACACCGCCCCTTTGGTACCTACCACAAACTGCACTTGATTCTTCAGTATTTTGTCGTACAGTTCCGTCCGCTCATGCGAACTATAAAAGTGGTGCCACACCCCCATTTCTTGGGGGATAAACATTCGCATTTTGGCCACCAGGTGTTCTGTTAGGGCTACTTCGGGCAACAGGTACAGCACTTGTTTGCCTTTGGCGAGGGTTTCTTTCACAAACTCCATGTAAACATGGGTTTTTCCCGAACCCGTGATACCAAACAGCAGGGCGGGTTTTTGGGCATCGAAAGCATCTTGGATGATGGATTTGGTTTGTTGTTGTTCGCGGGTGAGGGCGAATTTTTCAGCGCCGCCGCGGATCACCTGAAGGTGATCGCGGCGGCGCTTGTGTATCACCACCAACTCCTTCTTCTCCAACATTTTCAACACCGTCCGATCCAATTGCATCCCCTTGGTCAAATCCACCAAAGCCATCTCCCGCTTGCCCGTACCCAACAACTGCATCATCGCCTCGTATTGCTTGGGCGCCTTTCGCTCCAATGCATTCAGCCGTAAATTGGCCAACTCCGAATCCTCCCACAAACTGCTCAGCCCCACAAATTCTTCGAATTTGGGACGATAATTCTCCTTCAACTCCTCCTCCATCACCACCAACCCCCTCAAATACAGCGATTTCACATATTTCAGCACATTCTTTACCGCCAGCTTCTGATGGATTTCATCCAAAGACACCCCATCCTTCTTTCCCAACAATTCCAAAATTTGCCACTCCATCTCCTCCACATCCACCTTACTCACCAATTCCAAATCCGCATCCGGATGCAACAAAATCTTCGTCTCACTCTGCAGTCGATAACCCGCCGGCAAGGCCGTTGCCATCACCTCCCCCATGTAGCACATGTAATATTTCGACACCCACTGCCAAAACTGCAACTGCTTGTGATTCACAATGGGCGAATCATCCAAAACATCCAACAAATAACTCGCTTGATATCCCTCCGGAGGCGAATCACTCAATTCCAGAATAATACCCGCATAAATCTTCTTGGGTCCAAATTGTACCGCCACCCGCAATCCGGCATGAATCCAATCGTTCCAATCGTGCGGAACCCTGTAGGTATAAGCCTTGGGCACGGGTACTGGCACCAGTACATGGGCAAAAAGGGTACGCAATTCCGACACTACCGCAAGTTACAAATTATTTCCCGCCCCAACGAACCGGATATCGCTACTGTACCACGATACTCAACAAATGCACCACAATGCCCAACTTCAAAAAGGCATCCATCACCAATATTTTGCGGTCGTCGCGAATGAAAAACATCCCCCAAGAAACCCAAAACCCCGTAAACAACGACACCCCTGAAATCACCAAATAGTAGTCGGGCCGCCAATTGGGCAACACAGGATCCACTTGCTGTATCCAGTTCAATACCACATACATGATCAAAAATCCCGTATTCATAGCCACCAACCCCCAGCGCGTTCTCCTTACGCCTGCCGCTACAACCACCGTTTTATAACCAAAAATCAAATTGCCTTTGTGTCCGGCCATGTCCTTAACCACCTCCCGCGTAAACAACAAAATCGCCAAACTCCCCATGTAATAAAACATCCCCCAATGCCAGTGCCCAAAATGAAACCAAATGGCCAACAAGGGAATCATGGTAAGTAGACTCGCCGATATCTCCCGCAACAGGGGCAACTTCTGCAATTTGTGGCTATGAAACCAGCAAAACACCGTGTACCCCACAAAGAATACCATCACCCGCATCGAAGCCATCATCGCAAAAACAACCGCCAAAAAATTCAAGACAACATACAAATTGAGCAGACTACCCTCTTTCAACAACTTCCCCATCAACACCTGTTTGGGCTTGTTCACCAAATCCTTGTCCACGTCGTAAAATGCATTGATAATGAAAGCCCCAGCCACAGAAAACAAACTCGCCACCACGATGCAATGCAACTTGAAATCATACAACACCCTCCCCAATTCGTGACCTGAAAACGCCAGCCAAAACAACAAATATTGAGAGGCAGCAATCAATGCCAAATTGTACCAGCGTACCACGCCAAGTAACAAGACAAACCCTGTAATGTGCTTTTTGCGAATGCCGAGCATGGGTGTTTACATTTTGTAAATCACCTGCAATTTATGCTCTTTCAATAAAGATTCTGCTTTTTCAAAATCTTGGGTGAAGCCCAAGATAAATCCACCACCACCACTACCGCACAATTTCAAGTAATAAGCACCACTGTCGATTCCCTGACGCCAAACCTGCTCAAACTGATCCGGAATCATGGGCCTGAAATTATCCAACAACAACTGCGACAACCCCTTTAAATGACCAAACAATTGGGTGACATCGCCTTTCAAGAATGATTTTACACAGTCGTCGTTCTGTTTCTTCAACTGCGTCTTCACCATGTTTCTGAACCCGTCGTCCTTCAAACGGTTCAAGAATATCGACACCATATTCTGTGTTTTTCCTGGCGATCCAGAATTCATCAAGAAAATGGCGCCCTTGCCTTCGGCGTTCTCCGTAGGAATGCCTACAGTGCCCAAATCGCCCTGACCTTTGATCAATATCGGCAAATTCAAATAACAAATCAGTGGATCTAGACCCGAGCTTTTGCCGTGAAAGAACGACTCCAATTTTGCCAATGTTGCCTTCAATCGGGGCAGGTTATCGTGTTGCATCACATCGCCTTGGGCGATGGGATTGATCGAATATTGGTTATAAATGGCCGCCACTAAAGCGCCAGAACTACCCACGCCAAACCCCTGCGGAATGCTGCTATCGAAATACAATCCCGCATCCAAATCTTGGGTTAAACGCCCAAAATCAAAAGAACATGGCAACTCACCCTGTGCATCCAACCCCTGAAGGTGTTTCACAAAACCCCGAATACTCGAATTGGAATTGCGCTGCACATCGCTGGGATCGGCCGCAAAATCAAAACTACCCTTAAAGAAATGGTAAGGAATGCTCAGACCCATTGAATCTTCAATGATTCCGTATTCACCAAACAACAAAATTTTGGCGTAATAGAGTGAGTCTTTGATCATTTCTCCCATGTTATGCGATGCTTAACGGGCGTTTTCCTGTTTCACTGCAAAGATACTGCCCATTTTTGCAATAAGGTAACAATGTATTATGCACAAAGTTCATGAGCGTATCTTCTATTTTGCCATCGTAGAGCAAGTGCACATTGGCCCCTGCATCCAACGTGAAGCACAATGGATGTCCAAAAGTTTCGCGGAAAGCCCAAATTTTCTCGATGATCGCCAGGGTATTAGGACGCATCAGTAGGTAATAAGGTCGGGAAGTCATCATCATCGCATGCAATTGCAAGGCCTCAGATTCAACAATGGAGACAAACTCATCCACACGTCCTTCTACCATCGCGGCTACAAGCATACCCAAATTTTTCTGAGCCTGCTCAAATCGCGCTTCCGCATAGGGATGTGCCTCCAACAGGGCATGCCCGTCGGTACTACTCACCGATTTCTCTCCGTCGTCTACAATCAAAACCACATCTTTCCACCCCTGCAATGTTGGATGGATATCCACCGACAATGGCACAGCATACAAATCGCTGCTACCTGCAACCGCGGTTGATTCGCCCCACACAGCGGGCTGTTCGAACATCGACCTACAAGCACTGCCAGAGCCAATGCGCGACAAATAACTACTGCGTTGCCAAAAGTCCATCCCTTGGATCTCAGCAGTTAAATCGGCGCTATTTTGCATGAGCTGTTCGATGTGCGACAAACACATACCCAACGCCCAAAAACCCGCAGCAGGACTGGCAATTCCGGTTCCGTGGGGAAAATTGTTGGTAGAATCGATGTGCAATGTAACATCGGCCAACCAGGGACAATCACTGGCAATTTTTGCCAAAAAACTGGCAATTTTGGGCTCAAACGACGGTTTGGGCTCACCCGCCAATGTGAAAACAAAAGGGGAATTGTTCTGCCGGGGGAACACCTCAACCGTGGTTGCGGCATATAAATCGCCCAAACTCCAGCTGATGCTTGGGTTTGCAGGCAACTGCACGCCATGGGGTTTCTTGCCCCAATATTTTACCAAGGCGATGTTTGAAGGACAGCGATATCCCACTTTATACAGGGCACTCACAG
This sequence comes from Bacteroidota bacterium, assembly GCA_046074125.1. Lineage (GTDB taxonomy): Bacteria > Bacteroidota > Bacteroidia > NS11-12g > UBA955 > UBA955. The sequence continues at coordinate 2,370 of JBJTNN010000001.1, read as the reverse complement.
GGTTGTTCGTCTCGTTTTGATGCACAATTTTTATGGTTTTACCAATTGATTCCACGGGGTGGACTTATAGTTCGACAAAGTTTCTGCATGGGCAGCGGCAAAGGTTTCGTTGACCAGGAGCATATCACCACCCCAGGCGCCCAACCATTTGCACAAGCCCCCTTTTACCGGTTGTATCCCAAAATGCTGGTAGGGTGTTTCTAGGCCTAGACTCATCGAAAGCAAGGCTTGCCACATTTCAAGTCCCGCCTCCAACATGGTTACTTGTTGGGCCATTTTCACCGCGCCGGCCACTTGTTGCAATTGATGCAACATAAAATCATCGTTTTGTATTTCTTCCAATCGGGCTTTTACGCCACCCAGCGATGACCGACTGTTTTGTTTCGACCCCAAAAAGACCACTTTCCAGTCTTGGGCCAAGGCGGGATTGAGCGACCATGGACCCCATTGAGGTTCATCATCTTCTCGACAAAACACCAATCCCTTCCCCACTTCTGCGACAGCCACATCATAACCACTACCGCCCAACAAATTGCGTTGCAGGGTCTGCGCATCGAGTTGAGCGAAGCGGGCAAAATTCGCCACCATGGTGCTAGAGCTCCCCAATCCGCTGTTGCGATCAAACTCTAATTGGGTTTCTATGCGATAGGATTTCCCAGATTTCCAGGTGCTTGAGGACGCTGCACGTAGCATACGAAAAACAGTCTCTCTTTCACCCCCGGATCCCGACATCCCATTGGTATTTTCTGCTGACACCGCGACATCCACATCGCCTAAGGGCAGAGAAAAACTCTCATTCAACCAACTAACACCCTCAGAATCTTTCGCTTCCCAGATGATGCGATCGCTTCCGCCCGGAGAATCAAATTCCCATACATGCATCCACTGTCCTACAGAAACCGGCACCGCCAAAGCTTCCACACCAATGGTAACGGCATATTCGCCGCACAACATGATTTTTCCGTGAGAGAAATAGGATTTCAATTTGAAGGGTTATGCTTGGGCTTGACCGCCATTGCGAACGCGCAAGAAGGCTTCCACCGCGGCTGAGTGACTCACTACTTTGTCTTTGAAGTAGGCTACAATTTCTTCTTTTTCGGCATCGGTAGCTTCCAATTGATTCAGGATGTTCAAAAGATGCATTTTCATGTGGCCTTTTTGAATTCCCGAGGTAATGAGCGATCTAACGGCGCTAAAATTCTGCGCCAAACCCGCTACCGCGGTAATTTGCATCAATTCATTGGCCGAGGGGTAACCCAGCAATTCATGCGCAAATCGAACCATGGGATGCAAATTGGTGATGCCACCGACCGTCCCCAAACTCAAGGGCAATTCTATCCAGAAATGAAATTCATCTCCCTCAATGGCCGCATGGGTTAAACTCGTATAACGACCATCCTTGGCCGCATACGCATGGGCACAGGCCTCCGTGGCACGAAAATCATTTCCCGTGGCAATGATCACAGAATCGATGCCGTTCATGATGCCTTTGTTGTGCGTAACCGCCCGATAGGGCTCTACGGAAGCAATGCGTATGGCGCGACAAAATTTATCGGCAAACTCTTGATTCTCGATTCCACTGCCTTCTTCGATGTCGGATATTTTACAACGCACCTCGGCACGCACCAAGCACTCTGGGGTAAAATTGCTCAAAATACTCATCACTACCTGCAATGGCGCATCACCCAATTCATTGGCATGTTCTGCGGCAATGTCACGCAAGGTCTGCGCAAACGCTTCCAAACAACTGTTGATGAAATTCGCCCCCATACTGTCGCAGGTTTCAAACCGCGCCTCCAGTTGGTAATACCCTGATTCCAAATCGGTTTTATCGACCAATCCCAAACTCAAAACGCCACCCCCACGGGCGCGCATGTTCTTGGTAATGGACTCGGTATTGGCAAAAAATCGGTCTTTGTTTTCCTCGAAAATGCGGTAAAGCGCATCCACATCTTTCCCTTCCCAAATGAAGTGCACATGGCCCACTTTCACCATGCTCAGCACTTTGGCAGTAAATCCACCGCGGTCTAACCAAAAATTGGCCGCTTTGGCGGCCGCAGCTACCACTGAACTCTCTTCGATCGCCAGCGGAATGGCATACATCCTTCCATTGATGAGGAAGTTTGGCGCCACACCAAAAGGCATGTAATAGTTGCTGATGGTATTTTTAATGAACTCATAGTGCAGCTTTTGGACCTCCGGCTGATTGTGCCAATACCCTTGAAGCATTTCAAAACTGGCATCGGGATCAGATGTATACTGGGCTACAAGCCACTCTATTTTGGCTTGCTTGGTGAGTTTGCTAAAACCTTTGATGGGCTGTTTCATGCGTTCTCTTTCAGGGTTAAATAAGTATATGCCAAGGCCAAT